>NVTT01000080.1 GCA_002401655.1 Gammaproteobacteria bacterium
CATCTAATCTCGTCTACTTACAGAGTCACGATCATTTAAGATTGACATCATCCCGGTAGATTCTCGATGAATGATGTAGGTGACAAGAGCGGCATTTCACGAATCGAGTTAATCTTGCGATAACGGACCCCTTAAGCCACACTCTTGTCAATTCTTAGTGTAGTATAATACCGGTCTAGCACCTACTAATTTCAATGGTAGACACCTTCATCTGGAGATGAAAATACAAATGAGATAGTAGATAATAAAACACAAACAGGGAATACTTATACCAAAGAGACTAAAAACAGCCACAAAACAAGCCCTTTTATTAGGGATGAGGTAACTACTAAAGTAAAAACAGAGGCTAAACAGCCGAAAAAGATGACAATAGCTAAACTACAAACCGCTAAAGGTAATAAAAATGCGGCCACCAAGCTAATGTCTGAGTATTATTTTGCCAATCGCGAGAAGTTCGCAAAAATTAATATCAAAAAACATAGAGAAGTAATTATTGAACGATTGATTGTAGGAGAGTCTGTTGAAGACATATTTGAGCAATTTTTATAAAAAGAGATATTATGAAAAAAATTAATAACAAGATTAACAAAGCTTTTTTATTCAACAAAAAATACAAAGTTTCGATATGGGCATCAACTCACCCCTATGAAGACATCCCTGACGAATATTTTGAAGAAACGTTTAGTAAAAGTAAGACTCGCGCACAAAATAACTGGTCAAATAATTTTAAAATTCGCTATTATAATCCTGAGTCGCTTGAAACAAACGGTTCACAAAAAGGGCTTTTAGATATTAAACAAGTGGCAGGACAATGCTCTTACTCAACTTCGTTTATCGATAACCTAATGAGCAAAGCAATAAAGAAAAATATCACGAAAGTATCGTGGTTAATTTTACTTTATGAATTTGAATATAGTGCAAAAATATCTGGCGTTGAGAGTGATGAATACGTCACCCTGCTTGGTGCCTTTAATTACGACGATGATGCAGATAACTTGATTGAGTTAGAGTCTCGAGAATTTGATGCTGAAGAATTAGAAAACCAAGATACAGAATCTCCAGAACCGAGAGTGTAACCCTAACTTTTCAAATATAACTTCTTTAATTAGAGCTAATTAAAGAAGTTTAGAAATACTCTCTGAAATTAGAAATACATTCCAACTGATTTTTTAAGTTCAAGCTATCACCGCAATTTGCGGTGATAAACTCTGGTTATACTTACCAAACTCAAAAACATCAATATACCTAATGGTAAACTTCCACCACCTCCACTCTTTGGAGGTGTCGTTGGTGGCGGTGGCGGTGGCGGAATCACTTCTTCATGTACACCACCAGTAAATTCAATAACACCATTAACGGTTGCATCGGCATCATTTACACCACCATCTGTAATGCTAACCTGCACGCAGGTATTACCAGCTACTAGCCCAGCAACATAGCTTACATCAAATGGTGGAGGACAATAACCTAACTCACTTGGTGCAGACGATACTGAGTCAGCTCCACTAACATCAAAACCTCTCCAACTTCCGCTAGCTAAAATTCTCATCAATGCATCCGCTGGTATTGCATCAGTCAATGGAATAACAGATGTTCCTTGGAAGCCTGCGAAAGCGTAAGATGACTGGAGGTTGAAAGCAAATCGACCACCAAAGGTATTATGTTCATCATCGGTCAAGTCAGTTTGACTAGAAAAATCATTAACACTAAGAAGAACACCGCCACCTTCACTCACTTTCGAGAATAAGTTTCTATATATACAAACCCCTGATTGAGTTTCAACTAGGAACTGGTCAAGTACATTTGCAAGATGAGGAGCAACATTACATGGAAGCCCCGTAGTTTCATCTATTGCTGAAGTTACAACATTCAAATCACTTAAGGTAAACGCACTTTCAACAGGTGTTCCACTATCTGAAACCGTCAGCGCTATACGATAAACACCTAAGGAGACATTACTTGGGTCAAACACGAATTGGCTCTCTTCACTTGACGTATCAGTAAGCGCATTGTCTGAAGCACTCCAATCATAAGTATGTGTATCGTTACTATTTGCATCATCTATTGCCGATGTAATAGTCACGTCACCTAAATCAGGTTGAACTTGGCTCACTGTAATTCCACCCTGCTGCACAGTCAAACTAGCAAAAGGAGCTATATTTTCTTCGCTTATGCTAACTTCAACTATAAACTGTGCACCAATGTTTTCATTGTCAGCAATTTCTGCAGTGATAGTTTCAACGCCTTCATCAACACCATCTTCTGCAATATCGAAGTTAATATCTAAACTGGTTCCTTCAGTAAATGTTCCCGTAGCCACGGTCCAAGTATAATCATCGCCTTCAGTCGCCGTACCACCGGTAATCGAATAAATGATGTCATAAGGATAGTCCGGTGCATCACCATTTAATAACAAAGTAACTGTGCCTTGTTCACCTTCAGCAACGGTAATATCACCCGCAAATGAAACGATTGGGTTCACTTTAATTACCTGAGTTTCGGTAGTAACATTACCCGCATCATCAGTTGCAGTCCAAGTCACTTCGGTTGTACCAGGTGCGTATCTGATTGGCGCGTCGTTGACAATTTCACAACAATCAACACTAACACCGTTAACAAAATCAGTGGCGCTGGCGTCTCCAATTGAAACTTCATTTAATAAACTGCTAGCATCAATCGTTACATCTGCTGGTTGTACTAACGTTGGAGGATTGTCATCTAAGTTAGGATTAGTTCCTGCTAAGAATTCATCTAAATTCGACACACCATCACCATCAGCATCTTCACTTGCATCGCTCGCATCTTCTGGATCGAAACCATTAGCGATTTCGAAATCATTACTCATGCCATCGCCATCAATGTCTGTATCAACATCATCACCGATACCATCACCATCCAAATCGCCGGTTACAATAATTTCAAAAGTAGCTAAGCAATCTGTTGCGAAAGTATCATCAACGCAAATCTCAATTGCGGTATAAGTTGCAACATCTGCTCGCTCTGGTACGCCGGTTAAACTACCAGTAAGAGTATCAAACGCTATCCAACTAGGTTGATTAGTAATACTAAAGGTATATGTGACATTGTTAGATGCTTGAACACTTGGAGTGAAAGAATAATCCTCGCCTTCTAATAAACTAGTTTCTGGTGTTCCAGTTATTACAATCGCAACGGGGTTTACAGCAACCACTAATGTCGCCGCACCAGTACCGCCATTGCCATCTTGAATGGTGTAAACGATATTTTCCACACCTACAAACGTTATATTTGGTGTGTACGTGAGACTCTTGTCTGCATTTATAACAACATTACCATTGGCCGCATCTGCGGTATTAATAGTTAGAGTGTCATTATCATCATCTGAGTCATTATCTAACACCGCAATATTCAGTGTGCCACCTTCGGTAATAGTAGCCGAATCATCTAAAGCTACGGGAACATCGTTAATTGACGTGACTGTGACATTAACTACAGCAGAATCACTACCTCCGTTTCCATCACTAACACTATAGCTAATGGTGTCTGCTCCATTATAGTTAGCGTTTGGTGTATAAAGAACGCTTTGATCATTATTGAGAACAACCGAGCCATTTAATGCGCTGATGGTATCAACGGTTAATAGATCGTCATCAAAATCAGAGTCGTTGGCTAGAATATTTATGGTTACTTGAGAATCCTCATCAACGGTAACATCATCATCTTCAGCGACTGGCGCGTCATTGACATTAGTTACAGTGATAGCAAACAAAGTTAAACTTGCCGATAAACCACCATCACTATTAACAGTAATCTGAATATTTGGATAACTACCCACATCATCGTTTCCAGGCGTACCGGTTAACGAACCTGTTGGGTCACTAAAAACAGCCCAACTTGGCTTGTTGTTAATGCTGAATGTCAACGTATCACCAACATCATCATCACTCGCCGTTGGAGTAAAATTGTATGCAATATCTTGTACAACACTAGTAGCAGGAGTACCTGAGATAACGGGCGTATCGTTGACTGAATCAACCGTTATTACAACATTGGCTGAATCGGTTACTGCTCCATCTGTCACTGTATAAGTAAAAGAGCCCACACCATTAAAGTTAGTGCTTGGCGTGTAGACTACCTGGTTATTGACAATAACGGCAGTCCCATTAACAACGGCGCTGATTGCAGTAACAATCAATGTATCTGCGATATCGACATCCGAATCATTTGCAAGAACATCAATTGAAATTGTGACATCTTCATCGGTAGTTGCCACGTCATCAACTAACACAGGAGCCACATTCACATCATCCACTTCGATTGTGAAAGCGGGCAATGAATCACTTAATCCACCTTGACTTGAGACGCTAACTTCAATGTTACCGTAACTACCAGAGTCGTTATTGTCGGGCGTACCGGTTAAGGCTCCAGTCGCGGTTGAAAATGTTGCCCAACTAGGTAAATTAGTAATGCTAAAAGTCAAGGTATCACCGTCAGCATCCGTTGCTGTAGGTGTAAATGAATAAGCGCTATTTTCTAAAACCGAAGTGGCAGGTATTCCGATAATCTCTGGTGCGTCGTTTAGCGAGTTAACCGTTATTGTCACTGTAGCGGTGTCGGTTAAGACATTGTCAGTTACAGTATAAACAATGGTCGCGACTCCATTGAAATCAGGTGTTGGAGTGAACATGATACGAGCGTTATCAATAACCGCATCACCATTAGTGAAGCTATTAATCGATAAGAGTGTTAACACATCATCAACGTCAGCATCTGTATCATTTGCAAGTACGTTAATTATTATCACGTCATCTTCGTTAACCGTAATATTGTCGTCGTTGGCAACTGGTGCATCATTGACGTTATTAACTGTGATGCTAAAGGCTGCTAAAGTTGCACTCTGAGCTCCTGCGGTAACAGTGATTTTAATATTAGGATAAAAGCCTATATCATCATTATCAGGAGTACCCGACAACCTACCTGTAACTGTATTGAAAGTTCCCCAAGAGGGTGAATCAGTAATACTAAATACCAGAGGTTCGTTATCTTCGTCCGTTGCATCAGGTGTAAAGCCATAGGCTGAATCTTGTTCAACATTGGTTGACGGCGTACCACTTATTGTAGGTGCATCATCAATAGAGATTACGGTTATCGAAACAGTCGCTATATCCGAAACATCTCCGTCAGTAATTGTGTAATCGAAAGTACCAACACCATTGAAATTAGCATCCGGCGTATAAAGCACTTGCGTACCAACCAGTACAGCCGTTCCATTAGTAACTAAACCAATAGCGGTAATGGTTAAATTATCCTGAGGATCAATATCCGTATCATTAGCTAAAACGTCAATGGTGACATTTGTATCTTCATCAATAGTAACCGCATCATCTACAGCCACGGGCGCATCGTTAACATCAATGACATTGATGTTAAATGTATCAAGACTCGCTGATAATGAGCCATTGCTAGTCACTGTAATAACGATATTTGCGTAATTAGCGACATCGGCATTTAGAGGTGTACCATTTAATTCTCCCGTTAAACTATCAAAGCTAGCCCAACTCGGCTGATTAGTAATACTAAATATCAACGCATCCCCATCCGCATCACTAGCTGTAGGCGTAAACGAGTAAGCACTATCTTGTAGAACACTATTAGATGGCGAACCAGAAATAACCGGCGCGTCATTGATATTATTTACAGTGATTGTTACTGATGCAGAATCGGTGACACTTCCATCCGAAATCACATAATTAAAGGAAGCTGTTCCGCTAAATTCGGCATCGGGAGTAAATAAAACTTGGTTTGAAATAATGCTCGCTACACCACCCACCGGCGTATTAGTTTCGGTGATAACTAAAGTATCACCAGCATCTAAATCGGTATCATTATTTAACACATCTATTGTAACCGCAACATCTTCATCGGTAGTAGCTGTATCGTCATTTGCAACTGGAGCGTCATTGGTATTGGTTACACTGATACTAAAAATAGGTAAGCTATCTGATAGCCCACCAGTACTAGAAACTGAAATTTCGATACTCGCATARTCRCCKACATCRGCGTTAGTKGGYGTWCCAGTTAATGCACCWGWTGCWGTATCAAAYCCMGCCCAACTTGGYAAATTARYRATAGCAAAGGTTAAAGCATCACCATCATCATCATTCGCMGTTGGYACAAAAGARTAAGCCACGTCTTGGAGTACAGATGTTGCTGGAGTTCCATCGATCGTTGGTGCATCATTAACAGAAATGACATCAATCGTGACATCGGCAGAATCTGTAGCAACACCATCAGAAATTGTATAACTAAATGAAGCCGCGCCATTGTAATTAGAATCTGGTGTGAAGGTAACCTGCCCATTTTCGATAATGGCAACACCATTTAAAACGGTATTAACTTGAGTAATGGTTAAAGTATCGTCTACATCATCATCTGAATCGTTACCCAAAACATCAATAATTATTACGACATCTTCATCTGTAGAAGCACTATCGTCAACAGCGACAGGGTTATCGTTCAGATTACTAACAGTCAAGGTGAATGCCGCTAAAGAAACAGTTGCTACTGCGTCACTGACACTGACAACGACATCAGCATAAACACCGATATCATCGTTTGTAGGTGTACCGGTCAAAGCACCGGAATTAGTATCAAATGACGCCCAGTTAGGCTGATTGGTAATACTAAAAGTCAAGATCTCGTTATCGTCATCACTAGCCGTCGGCGTAAATGAATAAGCATCATCTTGATCAATTAAAGTAGCCGGTGTGCCATTAATAACCGGTAAATCATTAATCGAATTAATTGTCACTGTTACGCTAGCGGTATCCGAAATAATTCCATCATTCATCGTATAAATGAATGAACCTACGCCGTTTACGTTTTCTGTTGGTGTGAATGTCACCTGATTATTTAGAATCACAGCGGTGCCATTAACGACCGAAGAGATTGACGCGATGGTTAAAGTATCCGCCGCATCCACATCAGTATCATTAGCTAATACATCAATAATAACTTCATTATCTTCATCGGTTGAAATAGCGTCATCATTGGCAATTGGTGCATCATTCAAATCAGTTACGCTAATGCTGAACGCTGCTAAATCATCTGTTAATGATCCCTGACTAGAGGCAGTAATCGCTATTCCTGCATATTCGCCAACATCATCATTATCAGGAGTACCAGATAATGTACCATTAGCTGTGTCAAACGCTGCCCAAGATGGCAGTCCGACAATGCTATAAGTTATTAAATCACCATCGTCGTCAGTTGCTGATGGAGTAAATAAATAAGCTACATCTTGCACCACACTGGTACTAGGCGTTCCTGAAATAACAGGTGCATCGTTCACGGAATTAACAGTAATTGTGACACTTCCAGTATCTGAAAATGAACCATCGCTTACGGTATAAGTTAGAGTTCCTGTACCATTAAAATTAGAGTTTGGAGTGAAAACAATTTGGTTTAATAAAACAACTGCAGTGCCATTTACTACAGAACTCACAGAATTAACGGATAAAATGTCTCCTGCATCCACGTCTGTATCATTTGCCAACACGTCAATTGTGACATCGGTGTCTTCATCGGTGGTAGCTGCATCATCGACAGCAACCGGCGCATCATTGGTATTACCCACGGTGATGGTATAGGCTGCTAGCGAATTAGTTAGCGACCCGTTACTTGTCACCGTAATAATAATATTCGCATAATCACCCACATCCGCGTTAACAGGTGTCCCACTCAGCGTTCCATCAAGTGCGTCAAAACTCGCCCAACTAGGTTGACCGCTAATAGTGAATGTCAACGCATCGCCATCTACATCAGAAGCGGTTGGTGTAAATGAATAGGATAAATCTTGTGTCGCAGAAGTTGGCGGAGTACCGCTAATAACAGGCGCATCGTTTACCGCATCGATTGTTACGGTAACGCTAGCGGTATCCTCAACAATACCGTCATTAATGGTATAGGAAAACGTTCCTACTCCACTAAAATCGGCCGTTGGTGTAAACACAACTTGACCAGCATTTATAACGGCAGTTCCATTTACAACATTGGTCACCGAAGTGATAGTTAATGTATCACCTACATCCGCATCAACATCATTTGCCAATACGTCAATTGTGATATCAGTATCTTCATTAGTGGTAGCGGTATCGTCAACCGCAATAGGTGCATCATTAACATTTGTTACTTCAATTGCAAAAGCTGCCAAAGTATCAGTCAGCGAGCCATTACTGGTGACAGTTATTTGAATATTAGAATAACTTGCTACGTCATCATTACCTGGTGTTCCTGCTAAATTTCCATCTAACGTACTAAAAGTTGCCCAACTAGGTAAATTAACCACACTATAAGTTAAAGCATCTCCATCAACATCACTTCCTGTTGGAGTGAAAGTATAAAAAGTATCTTCACTGACCGTTGTAGCTGGTGTTCCACTTATCGCCGGTCCATCGTTAACAGCGTTAACTGTCACTGTCACTGCTCCGGTATCGCTAAGAGCTCCATCACTGACAGTATAGGAAAAACTAGCCGTTCCATTAAAGTCAAGAGAAGGCGTAAAATCAACTTGATTAGCATTGATAACTGCAGTGCCATTTACCACACTAGATACAGCCGTTATAGTTATCGTATCACCTACATCTACATCGTTATCATTAGCTAATACATCGATCGTTACTAAAGTATCTTCATTAGTCGATGCTGTGTCATCGGTTGCAATAGGCGCATCTGGTGTATTGGTTACTTCGATAGAAAATGTAGCTAACGTATCTGTAAGTGCGCCATTACTAGTAACTGTAATCTGAATATCAGCATGATTACCAACATCGCTATTATCAGGTGTGCCAGAAACATTTCCGCTATTAGTATCAAAAGTTGCCCAACTAGGTAGGTTGAGAATACTAAAGGTTAAAACATCAAGATCTTCATYMTCASCCGTAGGYGTAAARGAATAAGCACTATCWTCAGCAACCGAGGTATCGGGAGTACCGGTAATCGTAGGTGCGTCATTTATATCGTTGATATCAATGGTGATAGTTGCAGAATCTGTATTGACATAATCAGATACTTGAATAGTTAAACTATACTGAGCAACATCTTCATGGTTAAGTGCTCCGTTAACTGTTATTTCACCAGTATCACCATCAATCACGAATAAATTTGAATCATTTCCAGCGGTGAGTGAGTAAATTAAAAAATCACCATCTACATCGGCGCCTGTTACGGTTCCAATACTTGTACCATTAGATGAGTTTTCATCAACATTAATAGTAGAATCAGATAAAGTCGGAGAAGCATTGTCCACAGCAACTACAAGAGTGACTGTCGATGTAGATGAATTTCCATAAACATAAGTATCTATGTAATTTGCATTACCAATCCCTGCACCAGTAAAATCACCCCAAGTGTGGCGGTGAACCCCTGATGTTGCGGTAGAAGATAATGCTCCATCTGGTACATTGGAGTCAGCCCCAAAATTAGTCGCATCATCCCAATAAACTTGAGTACCAACAAAAGTAGAAGCATCTGTTGCCTGTAAAATAGTTAAGCCGTCATCGCTACCCGTTCCACCTTCATCAACCGAACCATCATCATTTGTACCACCACCACTGGTTTCTGCATCAAGAACAACAGCATGCATTTCTCCTACCCGTAACATTAATTGAACATCATATTCTCCATTAACAACTGTCGCACCAGTGACATCCGTTCCGTCCCAATTAACTGTATTTAAAATACCCGCATCAACAGCACCTAATAAAATTCTGTCACCCGCATTGAACAAACCATCATTATTAAGATCAATTGTCAGCTCGTAAGTACCATCAACATCAGATGTAAAACTAAAGTTACCAGTATCTTCATCACCATCACCATCTGGTGAAAAAGCATTATTATTATCTCCGTTATCATCAGCAAAGGTAAAAGTACCTGTTAAAGCAGGACTATCCACTGGAGCAGCCGAAGGGTTAGCACCTGTCGGATAAGAAAGGTAAATAGGGTATTGTGGACTGACACTATTCCCAGCTTCCGTTGCACTGACTCCAGGATCAAGAGTTACACCAACATCGTTAGCCGTCAGTACAAATTCACTTCCAGCAAACTCATTTAAATCAATTTGCCAAACATAATCGGTATTAGCAAAGCCTCCAGAAACAAGTGCATATAAGTCGGCACTAGTTGCTGTGTCTTTTATTCCCGTACTGACTCGGTTAATTCTCCAAGTATAAGAAAAGACATTTCCCGAATCGACCGTTGGATCAACATCAGCAGTAGGTGTAGCACCTGGGACTACTGAAAAATCCCAACGCCCATAGTGAAGATTATTTACTTTATCTAACTCAATGGCATAAAGACCCGCAGTAAGAGCCGTGTAGTCCATTGCATTACTTGTTGCTGGTATAGGTGTCGCAGGTAACGTTGGTGTAACTGTAAAATCGTGGTCACATTCAATATTAGCAACGGGAGAAGTCAAGGCATCTAACTCAACATCCTTTTCAAACAGTCCGTCTATATTGGTGGTTACGCTAAAAATTTTAATCGAAACAGGTTCATTTTCTTGATCTGCCCCACCTTCTAACTTTCTACATAAATGTGTCCTAATAATGTCTCCATCATTGGGTACATGTACRAAAATATTGGTTGTGGAAGCTAGTGGCTGTTGCAGATCAGTTCCAAACTGATAAATACCTTCGGCTGAAGTAAATCCACTAAATAATAGGGTTATAAAAGATGTAAAAATTGATTTTGTGAAATATTTACTATTTACAATTTTGTTAGTTTTTTTAACTGTAATAGATTTCATTTTAGCCTACCTTCCTTAGTTTGCTTATAGCCAAGCGTATTAATACAGCCTTTTACAGCTAGATTACTCGAATATAACAGATTAATAATTAAATAGAAATGTCTGTAATTTGTGAAGCAGATCACACTTGCTTTATTTGAATTATGTTTGATAAGTTATACCTCAACTTAAAAATTACTATTTTTTAGAATAATTGCTGTGATAAATTTGTTATAAACTCGTGATTTTACTGGGAATAAAATATCTTAAAGTAATGTTTTTTAAACAATCATCAATAATTTACACAACATTCTTTTTATTATAGCTGCTAGAGGAATAAACACCCATGTTTCTCAATTTTATGACAGAAATACTGCACTTTATTTCAATATAAGAGTTTTCTAATATGGTAAACAGTTACAAAAGAGTGTTATAAATAGATGATTATTTATCTATCATCAACTATTTTAGTTTTTAGTGGAATTACACTCAATGAATCAACCTCATAAAGTTCTAATTGTTGAAGATGATCTCGACATCGCCGATCTAATTAGCATCAATTTAAACGATGCAGGAATATCAAGCGATCATATTTCAGATGGGGCACTCGCAGAGAAACAAATCTCTTCAGGAAATTATTCGCTAATCATACTCGATATCATGTTACCGAATAAAAATGGTCTCGATATTTGCAAAAGCGTAAGAGAAGTGAATCCAGAGCAGGCCATATTAATGTTGACCGCTAAAAGCTCTGAAATTGACCAAATTGTAGGACTAGAGCTAGGAGCGGATGATTATATCACCAAACCCTTTAGTGTTGCGTCATTAGTTGCAAGAGTTCGGTCACAGCTAAGGCGGGTAGAATTATTACAATCACGGAAAAAGAATAAGGGTGAAAATGAAATTACCAGAATTGGCAAATTAATCATAGATGATACTAATCATACTGTGAGTATCGACTCCAATTTAATTGAGTTAACCTCTACTGAATTTGACTTAATTTTGTTTTTTGGCAAACACCCTGATCAAGTTTTTTCCCGCGCTAATTTACTCGATAAAGTTTGGGGATACGATCATCTCGGTTATGAACATACTGTCAACTCCCATATCAATCGCTTAAGAAAAAAACTAGAGCTCTTTGATAAAAATAGATCCATCATTCAAACTGTTTGGGGCGTCGGTTACAAGCTATCTTCTGAAAGTTGCCAATAGGAAATAAATAAACATTATGTTAAATAAATTATCACTATTTAAAAAACTCTCACTTTCAGCGCTGATTATATTTCTTATCTTAGTCGTAGGCTTTGTATGGATATCGCAAGCTATTGAAAGTGTATCGCGAGCCCAAGCAGAACAAGAGTTACATAGAGATCTCGCGGCGCATCTTGTACACGACAACCCCCTTATTTCATCTGAACAATTAAACAGTGATACTATTGGCAACCTCTTTCATTCTATGATGATCCTCGGTGCAAATTTTGAATTTTATGTCCTAGATAACTCAGGAAAAATCATTAATTTTTCGGCTAAACCAAACGAAATTATTCGTAAAATAGTTAACCTAGAACCGTTAAATAACTTTATACAAAACAGTCAGCAGTTTCCTATTTATGCTGACGATCCAAGAGGTAATGAAGGTAAAATATTTTCAGCTGCTATTATACATGAAGGTGATAAAAAAATTGGATATCTATTCGTAATAGTGCGGAGTAAAATTTATGACAGCGTTTTTAATCGCTTGAAGAATAACCAACAACTCAAAACAATTCTTTTAGTGGCGGCCACATCCATCCTATTTCTATTCGCACTAATTTTTCTAAGCCTTCATTTTTTCGTACAGCCTTTACGTGATCTAACAAAAGCGATTAATTCAATGCAACAAAATGGATTTAAAGAAAAGTTGTCGCTAATAGAAGTAGCCAAAAGCAGTTCTGAAATTAACATTTTGACCGACGCTTTTAATCAAATGATCGCCCAAACAAATCAACAATTTGACCAACTAAAATTAGTCGATGCTGAACGCAGAGAGTTACTCACTCACTTATCACATGATTTAAGAACTCCATTGTCGTCTCTGCAAGGTTTTTTGGAAACCATATCACTTAAACAAGATCAATTAGAACCAAAAAAACGACAGGAATATATAGAGCGAAGTTTAAAAAATGCACAGCGCCTGAAACACTTCGTTGATCAAATATTTGAATTGGCACATTTAGAATCTGGTCATGTTAGTGCTAACTTTGAAACCTTTCCGATAGCTGAAATACTGTACGACTTAAAAGAAAAATTTAGTATTAAAGTTGATAAGAAGAAAATCACATTACAAGTAAAACTAAAAAACGAGAAGATACAAACGTCTACTGATATAGGAAAACTAGAGCGTGTACTCAACAATCTAATTGAAAATGCAATACGGCACACACCTGAAAATGGTGTAATTAGCTTGGAATTGGTAGAAACGGAGATCAACAATCAAGTTCAAATTATCGTTAGAGACACAGGCATTGGTATTCCCGAAGATGAAATCCCCTACTTATTTGATGCACGATATCGTGGGTCAAAAACTGCGGAAGATGGTGAGCGCCATATTGGCCTTGGATTAACTATCACCAAAAAATTACTAAACATATTAGGTAGCGAAATAAAGGTTAAAAATAATGATGGTTCTGGCGCAAGTTTTAGTTTTCAGTTGACTGTTATATAGTTGGACACAAATAAATTCTATTACCTCAGTATCTACCGGATATCATTGTGTTGATTGAATAGCAATACTGGGATCGAATCGAAAATGACCGGTTATATCGTAACTAAATAACATATCCGACGCTTCTGGCCCTCGACCAATATTGTGAACAATAATTGGATTCCCTGAGTTTGGGTCAATTTTATCAATAACAATTCCAATATGAGGTAAATTCCCAGGAAGCAACCAAGTAACGAGATCACCTACTTTATATGCATCAGGACTCTGCGATATTGGTAAATGTTCTCCATGACGTCTAAAAAAGGTTTGAAGGTTAGGTACACGTCGGTGATCAATATTTGTGTCTGGTCGATTCATTCCCCAAATCCTTTTTGATGGATATTCCATAAAATGATTAGCCATATCTTCGTGCACTAATTGTTGTAAATCAATTCCTAATGATCGGTACGATCTAATCACAACATCGGTACAAACACCAGTGCCACCCGGCACATCGCCATTTGGGTATTTTATTGAAACGTAAGCGCCGTCATATTGAACCGAGTGTTTAGTTCTTTCTATTGCTGCCTCAGATAGATTTTTATCGAACGGTGCCGAAACTAAATTTGAAGCAAAAAATAATATTGTGAACAACATAAGTGGTTTCATAATTTTCACTCTCCCAAACAGCCATAAATTAAGTGATATCAATAAAAATTAATTGTTCCAAACATCAGATTAGTTTACTCTCATTGAAGGAAACGACTAACTCCATTCAAGTTTAAACCTCTACTATTGGATTATTAATCAATGAATAAAACCACTCTGCTTCTTCTATTGACTATTTGTTCAGCGATTAGTTTCAAACATGTTTATGCCTCAACGCCTTTAGCCGATAATTACAAGGCTATTTCAGAGAGTTATATTAAATTAGTTCTCTCGTTAGGTGAGCACGATAAAAACTATGTCGATGCATATTATGGTGATAAAAAATTTCAAAATGACGTAAAACAAAATCCATTAACATTAAAACAAATAATTGGGCAATCTAATAATCTGATTCAAACCTTAAGATCTCTGAAGCCACACAAAGAGTTAATCAAATTAAGACATTCATACTTGCAAATTCAGCTATCTAGTTTGACGGCTAGAGCATCCATGATTAGTGGCGCGAAAAAGTTGAGTTTTGATGAACAAAGTCGCCTTTTATACGATACCGAAGCACCCCATTTTAAGTTTAGCGAATTTGATAAAACGTTAAAAAATTTCAATCAGTTATTGCCAGGAAGCGAATCCTTATCTGTTAAGGCTAATCGTTTTAAAGATCAATTTATCATCCCAAAAGATAAACTTTCGCTTGTTTTTGATATCGCTATAAAGGAATGCAGAAATAGAACTCAAGTTTTTATTGAGTTATTACCAAATGAAAACTTCACGCTAGAATACGTGAAAGATAAACCGTGGAGTGGCTACAATTGGTACAAAGGTAATGCTTTTTCATTAATTCAAATCAACGAAGAATTACCTATTTACATCTCCAGAGCAATTGATTTAGGTTGTCATGAAGGTTACCCTGGACACCATACATATAATGCATTACTCGAAGCAAACTTAGTGAAAAAACTGGGTTGGAAGGAATTTACCGTATACCCATTATTCAGTCCACAATCATTAATCGCTGAAGGTAGTGCTAATTATGGTATCGAACTAGCATTCCCAGGAGATGAAAAAATAGAGTTTGAAAAAGCAAAACTTTTTCCAATAGCGGGAATCAACCCGAATCTAGCTG
>NVTT01000081.1 GCA_002401655.1 Gammaproteobacteria bacterium
CCAGAGTATTATCTCTTAGGGTGGGCCCAAACTCACTCAATTCCTGTGATAGAATAATAGCTTATTACTCTATCTGGAGAGATACAAGGTTGGGTAGAGAGTAGCGAAACCCAACATGTTTATAAATTTAACTCTAGTATTGTTGGGTTTCATTCTTCTACCCAACCTACAGTTAATTCGATTCTTTTAAAATTTAATGCGTACCCAAAAATGCATACTTTAAAATAAATATCACGGCTATAACTACTACAGAAACATTTGATTTATCGATCTTCCCAGAAACCAATTTTAAAAATGCGTAGGTAATTAGCCCAAAGCCAATACCATCGGCAATTGAAAATGAAAGAGGCATGATAACGATAGTAACTACCGCTGGAACATACTCAGTCATATCTTCCCAATCTATCAAAGTAATGTTCTTCATCATCAATGTAGCAACGAATAATAAAACAGGAAAGGTTGCATAGCTTGGAATAGAACTAACTAACGGTGCGAAAAATAAACTCGCTAAAAATAACAGAGCGACCACAACCGCGGTAAGCCCCGTTCTTCCTCCAGCATTTACKCCTGCGGTACTYTCWATATAACTKGTAACKGGCGAWGTACCAACGACTGACCCAGCTAACATTGAAGTGCTATCTGCCAATAATGTTCTACCTAAACGAGGCAAGTTCCCTTTTTTATCGAGTAATCCCGCTGAGTTTGCAACGGTAACTAAAGTGCCTGCTGTATCAAACATATGAACAAATAAGAATGCAATGATGATCCCCGTCATACCAAGATTAAATGCACCAGCAATATCTAGCTGAGCAAAAGTGGGTGCTAAACTTGGCGGAAAAGAAATTACGCCTTTAAACTCTGCAATACCAAATGCCATACCAATTAATGTAGTCGCTATAATACTAATAATTATCGCGCCTGGAATTTTACGAATCTCTAAGGTAACGATCAACAAAAAACAAAATATGGATAATAAAACAGTTGGTTGAGTTAAATCGCCTAAGGTCACTAATGTTGCTGGATGGTCAACAATCAGTGACATATTTTGTAATCCGATAATCGCTAAAAACAAACCTATCCCAGCGGCAATCGCCATTTTCTGAGATCTTGGAATTGCATTGATGATCCATTCTCGAATAGGAAGGACACTCAGGATTAAAAATAGTATTCCTGAAATAAATACCGCTCCAAGCGCTACTTGCCAAGTGTAATTTAAACCGAGAACAACGGTGTAAGTAAAGAAAGCATTTACCCCCATTCCAGGAGCTAATGCAATCGGGTAGTTAGCAATTAATCCCATCAATAATGAACCAATCGCGGCAGCTAAACAAGTCGCAACAAAAGCTGCACCTGGATCAATTCCTGCTTGAGCTAAAATATTTGGGTTAACTATAATAATATAACCCATGGTTAAAAAAGTGGTTAAACCAGCAATAATTTCTGTTTTAACACTAGTGCCATGTTCTTTAAGTTTGAAAAATGAATCTAGCATATTTTTATTCTCTTTTATTGTAAAGGTTTTCACCCTCTCTCTAGCTCTCTCCCGTCAAGGGAGAGGGAGTATTTAGTTCCTCTCTCCCTTGACGGGAGAGAGCTAGAGAGAGGGTGTGTTTTTTATTTTTTTAATTTCGTTTTATTTTTATTTATTTTCGCCTATTAAAAAAATTAATCATGTAATTTATCCAAAACCGGTGAGCGACTATTCCAAGTAAATAGTAGTAACGCCATACCTATAAATGCAGAAGCTAAATAGAAATAAATAACATAATCCCAACCCCATCGTTCTGAAATCATTCCAGTACCATAATTAGCGATAAACGCACCAATATATCCAAACAAGCCAGTTAGCCCAACAGCAGTTGCAGCTGCTTTTTTGGTTGCAAAATCCGCGGCTGCTACAGCAACCAATAACATAGGACCATGAACAAAAAAGCCAACTGCGAATAATGTGGCCGCCATGATAAAAGCGCTATTTGATGGAACATACAATATTGCAAATACAGACAATACTAGCAAGGCCATAAAGATAACAGAAACGCGCCCTCTTCGACCTTTAAAAATGGTATCCGATAACCAGCCAGCGGCAAATGCTCCTGCGATACCGGCAATTTCAAAAATAGCGGTGGTATTGGCTGATTCAATAATGGAAAGCCCTCGACTTTCTTTAAGAAAGCTAGGCGCCCAATCTAATAGCCCTATCCGCACAATGTAAATAAATAAATTAACTAAACTAACAAGCCAAATTAGCCGATTACTTAAAACGTGTTTAAAAAATATGTCTTTGCTTGACGCTTTGGGCTCTTCTTGCAATGCTTCTTGTTCAAGATCAATTTCTTCACCGTCTTTGACTCTTTGATAAATTTCAACATCCGGTAGTCCAACGTCTTCAGGTTTATCTTTAAGGCGATTAAATAAGAAATATGCATAGACCATTGCAAAAGCTGCGGGTCCATAAAATACCGCCCGCCAACTATCAAAATAGGTAATTAAATACCCGCCAGCAGAAAGAATAATGGCGGCACCAATATGGTGAGACGAATTCCAAATCCCCCACTGTTTACCAATTTCTTTAGTGCTAAACCATTGGGTGATTAAACGACTACAAGGAGGTTGACCTGCACCTTGAAAGATATTATTGATGATCCAAAAYARYGCRAAAAAACTGGTAACTGACAATCCCAGAAACTCACTAAATGTGTCAGTTGTATATCCAAGAATAAAACTTATCAATGCGGACATCAATAAACCAGTACTCATAATATAACGCGCGCTAAAGTTATCGGCTAAAAAACCACTGGTAAACTTGGAAATACCATAAGCAATCGAAGCAAAACCTAGGGCGGCACCGAATTCTTCTTTGCCAATTCCAAATTCTTCTCGAATATAGGGGTTAGCGACTGACAAGTTTTTTCTAATAAAATAGAAAACCGCATAACCGGCCAATATTGACCACATAATGCGTTTACGCCAATAAGGGTATTCGCTTAATGGAGTGTGCTTAATATCTGATTGATTTGTTTCTTTCAAACTGATTCCTTTTTATTATTTTTATGATTTTGCTACTTACTAAGCTATTAATAATAGTTTTTCATCGATCACTTTAATATGATCCTTAATCTCACTCTCACTCAAAAACGAACCAATAAAACCATTCTTTACCAAAGTGACAATCATCTCTCTCGATAAATTTAAGCTCTCTTGAATGGCAAGATAATTTTCATTTAAATAGCCACCAAAGTAAGATGGATCATCAGAGTTTACCGTAATTAACAAGCCGGCGTCCAACATTGACTTAATCGGATGATCCTTCATGTCATTTACAACACATAATTTCAGATTAGAGAGTGGGCAAACGGTCAATGCCATTTGCGATTCTTTTAGTTTTTCAATCAATGATTCCGACTCCATTGAGCGATTACCATGATCCAATCTATCAACTTTGAGTATTGAAAGCGCTTCTTCAACATATTCTGGAGGCCCTTCTTCACCAGCGTGTGCAACCAACTTCAACCCTGCTTCTTTAGCTATTGCAAATACATTCTTGAATTTTGAAGGAGGATTGCCAACTTCAGAAGAATCTAAACCGACTCCATCAATCAAATCAATAAATTCTTTCGCTTCATTCAATGTTTTAACCGCATCCTCTTCACTCAAATGCCTAAGAAAACATAGAATCGTTTTATAGCTAATTCCAAAATTGGCTAAGCCGTCTTTAAGTGCTCGGTTGATACCTGTAATCACGGTTTTATAAGAAACGCCTCGCTCTGTATGTCCTTGAGGATCGAAGAAAATTTCAACATGAACAATATTTTGCTCATCACATTTCTTTAAATATGCCATGGTCAAATCATAAAAGTCTTGTTCTTTTATAAGAACGCTCATACCAGCGTAATAGATATCTAAGAAGTCCTGTAACTGGGTAAACTGATAGGCGTTCCTTATTTCCTCTACACTCGAATAGGGAAAATCTAACTCATTGCGTTTCGCAAGTTCGAACATCAATTCAGGCTCTAAGCTACCTTCTATATGTAAATGTAATTCCGCTTTAGGTAAATCCTGAATTAATTGCGCTAAGTTTGTCATTTTTATTCCTTAATACTTTGTTTAATTTTATTTCTGATAACTAAGCCTGAGATTCTCGATTAGCAATAAACTCGAGCGCCATATCAATTCTCGTCATGCAACGCTCTTTTCCAATCCAACTCAAAGTTAAATCAATCGCAGGTGACATTCCGCCACCAGTCACTGCCACTCGTAAAGGCATACCGACTTTACCCATGCCAATTTCAAGCTCTTCTGCCGTATCATTAACGCAAGTTTGAATCGCTTCTGCTTGCCAAACATCCAATGCATTAAGTTTGTCTTTAACCATTTGTAATGCTTCCTTTGCGACAGGTCTTAAATGTTTCTTGGCTGCTTTTGCGTCAAACTCTTCGAAATCTTTATAATAAGTCGTAAGCGCTTTTGCTAGTTCATCTAACGTTTGCGATCTTTCTGAAAATTCGGGAATTAAATCAGCCACATCAGGACCGTTATTTAAATCGATATCTTGCTGATCTAAGTGCCACTGTAAATGAGGCAAAAGCTCCGATATGGGCGTCGTTTTAATATATTGTTGATTCAACCATTTAAGTTTATCGGTATTAAATGCCGATGGCGCTTTATTAATATTATTAATATCGAATAATTCAAGCATTTCCTTCATTGAGAAAATCTCTTGATCGCCGTGAGACCAACCTAATCGGATCAAATAATTAAGCACCGCTTGAGGTAAATAACCATCATCTCTAAACTGCATAATGCCCACAGCGCCATGACGTTTGGATAGTTTTTTGCCATCATCACCCAAAATCATAGGCACATGAGCAAATTCTGGAGCCGTCGCACCTAAAGCATTAAATATATTAATTTGTCTCGGCGTATTATTCAGGTGATCATCTCCTCGTACAACCTGAGATATTTTCATATCCATGTCGTCAATCACAACGGTGAAATTGTAAGTAGGAGAACCATCTGTTCGAGCGATAATTAAATCATCTAGCTCTTTATTCGCAAACGTAACCTCGCCTTTCACTACATCTTTAAACGTCACCACGCCATCCTGCGGATTTTTAAAACGAATCACATGGGGCTTGCTAAGGTCTACATCCGAATCGTTTAGATCTCGACAAAGCCCATCATAACGGGGCTTTTCTTTATTTTGCATTTGAGTTTCACGTAAATCATCAATTCGCTGTTTAGAACAAAAACAAGGATAAGCCTTACCTTGATCAACCAGTTCAGCAATCACTTCTTTGTAACGATCAAAACGATGCGTTTGAAAAATAGGTCCTTCATCCCATGCTAAACCCAACCAATTCATTCCGTCCATAATCGCTTGAACAGCTTCTGGCGTTGAGCGNWWCTWTWYCWGYAWCWYSWAWCSYCRSWWTAAAWTSMYCMKCNNGWTCKYYWWRRYMTGGAGCCATGAGTATAAAGCGGTTCTAGCACCGCCAATATGAAGATAACCTGTAGGAGAAGGTGCAAATCGAGTGATAACAGGTATTAAGGGCATAACAGACATTAAAACTTCACTTGTTAAATTTTAGAAAAAGACGGGCGCTATTCTAACAAAGGAATCAATAAAAAAATATTTAAATTAATGGTTGACCAGTTAAAAGATTATCACTAGAATGCGCACCTCTTGAGAGTCAACGTCGTTCAAATAGACGCAGATTAACAAGAATATCCATAAGATTATTCCGAATTACTACGAATAGCATTATGGGCGCTTAGCTCAGCTGGGAGAGCATCGCCCTTACAAGGCGAGGGTCAGTGGTTCGAGCCCACTAGCGCCCACCAATTAAAAACAGGCCTGTACCCCTCGTGGTTACAGGCCTTTTTGGTTTAATGTTGTCGTGAAAATCAGTCGTGAGCAGTCAAAATGGTAAAGATGCCGACATGATCTGAGACTATTCCAAATTTTTTACTCGTAAATACCCTTTCACTTCGTTTTACAGAAAAATCACTATTAGCTTCAATAAATATATAGTCAATTCGTTTAGCATTTTGATTACCCTTCCAACCATCCGCGTTTATATTAACCGTGAGGTCTAACATTCCATACCTATTCGTACTTAAGTAAGTATCAACGAAATCATTTTCATTGGTTATCTGCATATAACCTTTAGAGTTTGAAGGCTGGTTAAAATCACCGCATAAAATAATCTCTTCATTCTTTGATTCAATCTGATGCACCCATTCCATCAATCGATTAAATTGAGATTTGAAAGGTTCCTTCTCACTGTCCCACCATCCACTGTGAACTGAAAATATATTGATCACTTTCGAATCACTAGTTTTAACTTTAACCCTAGTTACTTTACGCGATTGCCAAAAACTGTAGGTACCATTATTGGTATCGCTGATATATCGAGACTCTTTTTCCAAGATAGGATATTTGCTTAAAATTGCCGTACCTTCTTTCCAAACATCCCAACCATAATGTGACCAATCCATATAGTAGCTATATTTATCACTTTTAATACGAGTTAACAATTGATTCACCGCGTTGCTAGAATCTAAACCAAAAGAGTAAATGTCTTCACTAGTTTTTTTTATTGTTTTTGCGGTATTTTCTTTCCACTCGCCTACTTCTTGCAAACAAATAATATCAGGGTCAAGCTCATCAATTCCTTTTGCTATTGTATTAAAAATCGGATCATAATCAGAAACTCTCTTTAACGCATCATTACGATTTAAATCTGATTCTTTTTTACCCGCAGTTGAAATTTCTTGATAGGTGTGTAGATTTAGCGTCAAAATACTTAGAGTTGAATTTTGTTTCTCTTTTGCGTCACAGTGAGCGCTAATTGCAAATAGATAGCAGAGAGAAACTAACAAAAATAATTGATTGGCATTCATATCATTTCAATCTCCTAGAACCAGCACCTTTGATTCTAACGAAGCCATCTTCAACATTATTCTTCCGACATTATTATTGACTGTTAAACCAACCACATTATCCAATAACACATTTTTTAGTTTATATTCGCTATCTTTTAACTGCCATGTGTCTATAAGAGTACTAGGCACAACAAGCTCAAACTCTATACCTTCTTTTGAAAAATTACTTACTACAATRATTTTTTGATTGGTATCAAATCGTGCAAAACTAAAAATATTTTCATTATAGTTATTCTTCTCGGAATTATTTGCTACAGATATATTTTGTGAATGAAGATCGTAAAACTCACCTTTCATCGCCGATGATGTCGCACTAAATGAAAGCAAAGCAACATAATATTCTCGTAATGCTTTTTCTGATTCTGTAGAGCTACCTCCATCAAACTCACCGTCAGTCATCCAACGCTGTATTGAAGGAACCCCCCAATAGTCAAAAATAGTCGTTCGAGTAGATGTGCCGAATCCAGCATCACCTTGTCCAGCTTCACCTAATGCTTGCCCATAATAAAGCATGGTTGGCGCCTTACCTATTAGGGTTGATACGACCATCGCAGGTTTTCCAATATTCGCATCGCCAGCAAAACCAGGACTGGCAATTCTTTGTTCATCATGGTTTTCCAGAAAATGTAATAAATAYTGATCAATATCAGARAATTTYTCAACAATWGGYAATARWTYKGATGTGGGAAGYTTKCCCTGCATRATCCCYTTGAGYGTRTCGTAAAAATCAACCTTRTCGTAAAGGTAATCCATTTTCCCCAATGCAATGTAATCACGATATATTGCCGGATTATAAACTTCCGCAATTAAAGTCGCTTCTGGGTTTCTATTTTTAATAGCTGAGTTTAAGTAACTCCAAAATTCAACCGGTACCATTTCTGCCATATCATATCGAAATCCATCGACACCAAAATCGGTCCAATAAATTACAATATCTCTAAATTTCTTCCATGAATCTGGTACGGACTTACGTTCCCAGAAAGCGAAATGTTCAGCATGAGGTTTAGTTGAGTATTCTTTTGGCAGTCTATCAAAATCGTAACTACCATCAGGCTTAACCCCATAATTCACTTTAACTGTTTCATACCAATCATTAATGTCGGGTTGCGCTTTGCGTGAACCATTTCCTGTCCATTTAGCGGGAAACTCTTCAAACTGTTGATCCGAAAGAGGATGTTTTTCACCGTTAAGTGGTTGATATCCATTATTAGCAATAGGCACTTTGAATTTTTCACCTAGAATATAATAGAAATTGTTATCTCTTTTATATTCAACGCTAACATCATCATCAGCGCCAAAATCTTTTACGCCTTTAGGTTTTGTTATCGAATGGTAATTTCTAGCAATATGATTTGGTACAATATCAATGATAACTTTCATATCGTGTTTGTGAGTTCGATTAATTAGCGCTTTAAATTCTTCTAGTCGCTTTGACGGATCAACCGCTAAATCAGGATTGACATTATAGTAATCTTTTACTGCGTAGGGAGAACCTGCGCGTCCTTTAACAATATCAGGATCATCATTTGAAATGCCGTATTTTGTGTAGTCTCTTATCACTCCATGATGTGGAACACCGGTATACCAAATATGAGAAACACCAAATTCTTTGATGCCTATTAGCGCTTTATCTGTGARATCATTAAACTTTCCAACACCATTTTCTTCGATTGTACCCCAAGGCTTATTAGTAGAATTTTGATTACCAAATAATCGAGTAAATACTTGGTAAATAACAGGCTTACCTTTTCTGATTTTGTCGTTCGCTTCTTTTATATCCTTATTTTCATCAACATTTAGTATTTCTGTCTCTTTGCTTGGTGAACAAGACATAATTAACAAGAAAAGAAGAATATTAATTACTGCTTTATACTTTCTTGAAATCATAATTTACTCGCCCTTACTAATGACAATAGAAACATCTTTGTCGCGCCACGGTATATTTAAAATTAATTTATTTGTACTTTTATCAAAGTTGGTTTTTTCTATACCTATGTCATTTATAATTATTTCACTCGGTTTAATACGCCAATTATGTATAACCAATTTAATATTTCGCTCAATCGGCATTCCTTCATATCCACGACCATTTCGAGACAATTTCATTTCAAGTTTTTGTTCAGAATGTTTAGCATCGAAAATAAGTAGCTCAAAAGCATCATCCCGTATTGAATTTGGATTTTCTCCATCATCTTCAAAGAGTTTATATTCGCTATTAGCAACACTTTTATCGGCATAATAATGTACGGTTAGATTTTTACTAGAATATTCAGAAGTGTTGTTAATAGAATCAATCATTGGGATGAATGATCCCGCTCTTACCATCACAGGCAAGGTTTCTAAAGTAACAGGCAGATCAATTTCTTTACCGCCAACATAAGGCGTCTCATTCCAAAAATCGAACCACATCCCTTCAGGCAAACGCATTCGGTGTGTTGTTTCGTTTGGATTAGTGATTGGAGAAACAAAAAACGCATCCCCCCAAAAATAGGAATCTTTAATATCGATCAGGTTTGGCTGATTTTCATCTTCAAAAAATACCGGACGCATTAATGGCATTCCCGTTGTAGAATTTTGGTAAGCCAAATTGTAATTATAAGGKARTAGTTGATAACGCAACTTTACGAAMTTTCTYAATATATCTTTCGTTTCTTTATCGTGGAATACGGGTTCTGGCTCAATATGAGCTTGAGAATGGGGACGATAAACCGGTTGAAAAACACCGTATTGCAACCAGCGAATATACATCTCTTTATCAAAGGTCTTACCGCCTGCGAAACCACCCAAATCAGAATGGGTGTAACCAAGACCAAACAGTCCCATTTGCAAGCTCAATTCAACCTGGGGTTTTAAGCCCTGCCAAGATCGATCAACATCGCCAGTCCAAGGGATCATTCCATATCGTTGCGATCCAGCAAACCCTGAACGCATCATCATAAAGGGTCTTTCATTTGGTTTAATCTTTAGATTATTCTGATAAACCATTTTTGCCCATTCATGTCCGTAAGCATTATGTATTTCATCACCGCGTACGGTCATATCCCAGTCAGACAAATAGTGCAAACTATCATCAGGATGTACTTCTGGCTCACCAAGGTCACCCCAAACACCAGAGACACCCTGCTCAGATAAATCAGTATATATATTCGAAAACCATTGTTTAGCTTTACTATCGAACACGTCTATCAAACCGGTATTGCCAAAATAGAAATCAAAACGTTTTACTTCTCCTTTTTCATCTTTAGCTAGTATTTTTTTATCAACTGCCTCATCCCATTTACTAGAACTGCTAAGAATAAAAGGTTCTGTTACTAATATACTTTTTATATTTTTATCCTTTAGCTCACTTAACATTTCTATTGGTTTTGGAAATGTCTTTTTATCCCAATCTAAATTTCCCATATAGCCTTTAATATCTGCACCGAACCAATAGAGATCAATAATAATCGCATCCAAAGGGAAATCTTCTTGCTTGTAGCGTTCTACGGTATCCAAAACTTCTTGTTGACTGGTGTAGCCAAATCGCGATGCGAAATTACCAAACATCCAACGAGGCGGTAAAGGTTGCTTGCCGGTTACGTCCACGTAATTATTAATAATTTCCGGATAGGTTTTACCGGCAAAGAAAATATACGATTGTCGACCGCCAACCGCTTCAAAAATTAATGTGTTCGATTCTGTTTTACCGATATCCAAAAATCCACTAGCGGTGTTATCGAACAGAATGGCATATTTTTTACTCGACATTATTGCCGGTAAACTAAAGTTCATTTGATTCGATTCAGTTTGGTAACCATAATGAGCACGATTATATAAAGGCATTCTATGCCCTCGCCTATCCATACCCAAAACGCGCTCTCCTCCGCCCATTATTTTTTCTTCATCTGTAAGAGTAAAACTAAAACCATTAAGCAGAAGATACTTTTCACTTAGGTTTGTATCGTTTATTTCCTCTGTTATAAATTTTCGATCAGTAAAATGACTAGTTTGTTCACTAAGGAATTTATTTGCTAGATAGAATCGTATATTTAGGTTTGATTTGGATATTTTTGCCAAGAGTTCACCGCGTTTAAACGTAATGAAATTTTCATCTTCAAAAACTTCTGAAGCTTCAATGTTATACATTTCTTTTTTAGCAAACGAAGGGAAAGCGTTTTCTAGATCTTTAGCATATAACACCTCAATCGAATATTTTGACAACCCAGTAAGTAATATTTTTCCTTTAGAGGTCTCAATTAATAATTGATTGATTTTTACCTGATGAGAAATATAAGGTTCTTGCTCTGATATGTCAGTCCATTCACATGACTGAAGTAAAAGTAGAGAAAGCAACAGTACTAAACTTTTTTGAAACGAGAACATAGATCTCCAACACGGACTTGAACGATAAATTTATTAGCACAAAGTGTTACGCGTCATGGCGTAAAAAGCAACTAACATCCCTTTGCATACGTATTCATTTTGACCCAATGTTAGAAATAGTGGATAAATGACAGGCGACAAGTTATTTATCTAAGTAAATAACCCGCTTGCCTCTTCAACACATATCAATCCCCATATTAAACCCGCTATTCCCTATGAATACGATTGCATAATCTTGCTAGAGTCATGATTTTTGTGTTCAACTAGCAAAAGAGTTCAAATAGTATTTTCTACTCTTTGAATATTTCTGAGACAGCTTGATTTGTCTTTGTCCGATGGCAAGGATTACAAGGCATCAATTACAAGAAACCGATAACAAAAATAATAACACCAGATGTTTTTGCTGGTTCTAATGAGGAACAAACAAATGATTGAAAAACCTAGACTCAGTTTTTGGCAAATATGGAATATGTCATTCGCCTTTTTAGGCATTCAATTTGGTTTTGCTTTGCAAAATGCCAATGCTAGTCGAATATTTCAAACTTTAGGTGCAGAAATTGAAGATATAGCCATCCTCTGGATTGCCGCACCTATCACTGGACTATTAGTCCAGCCAATTATTGGTTATATGAGCGATAAAACATGGACTCGTTGGGGGCGTAGACGTCCTTATTTTACTATTGGTGCAGTTTTTACAACACTAGCACTCTTCGTGTTCCCTAATTCCCCTAGCGTCTGGATCGCAGCTGGCATGCTTTGGATGATTGACGCTTCAATTAATATTTCTATGGAACCTTTAAGAGCATTTGTTGGTGATATGCTTCCTGATGATCAAAGCATTAAAGCCTTTTCGATGCAGAGTTTCTTTATCGGAATTGGCGGTGTTGTAGCGTCATCTTTACCTTGGATGTTAACCAATTGGGCGAGCGTCAGCAATGTTGCTGCCGAGGGTGTTATTCCAGATACTGTCATTTATTCATTCTATATTGGCGGTAGCATTCTGTTTTTTGCCATCATGTGGACTGTGATGAAAACTAAAGAATATACCCCTGAACAACTTGAGCAATTTAATTCATCAAACAGAAAAACAGATGGTACAAAGGATACTACTTTACCTATCAGTAATTTTACGAAAATCGGCGGTATCGTAACTATTTTGGGGCTCCTTTTTACCTACGTGGTTAGTACTTTAACTCTTGAAAAAGAACTATACATTCTCACCCTTGGATCAGCGTCTTTTGGGGTTTTGTTATTAATAGCTGGCATGTTAAAAACAAATAAACCGAGCCATCCAATAGTTGAAGTATTAGAAGATATTCTGCAAATGCCTGTTCAAATGCGGAAATTAGGGATCGCTCAGCTGCTATCCTGGTTTTCGCTATTTAGCATGTGGATTTATACAACGCCCACTGTTGCCAACTATCATTACGGCATTACCGATACCACCTCTCAAGCTTATAACGATGCGGCTGATTGGGTCGGTATATTGTTTGCGGTTTACAGTGGCGTTGCCGCAATTTATGCGATGTTAATCCCTAAACTAGTAGCAAAAACTAACCGGAAAAAAGCTCATTTAGTTAATATGACATTCGGTGGTCTTGGATTAATTTCATTCTATTTTATATCTGACCCACAGTTACTTGTATTTTCGATGATTGGTGTTGGGATCGCTTGGTCTTCCATCTTATCAATTCCTTACTCCTTATTAGTTGCCGTTGTACCTTCCGAAAAAATTGGCATATACATGGGAATATTCAATTTCTTTATCGTTTTACCACAAATTATAGCTGCCAGTATTTTAAGTATTGTTTTGAAATATGTTTTTGATGGTCAATCAATATTTGTCATCATGTTTGCCGGGTTTTGTATGATTGGTTCCGGTTTATTGATTCTAAGAGTGTCAGACAAACATTCGTAATTATTGGCTCATGTTTTAAAGGGTTAACTATGATTATTAGAAATAAGAAATATTTTTCTCTCACATTAATGGGACTTTGCACAAGCGTGATGTTTGCTTGTACCGATCAAAGTAACCATAAATCAAGCACAGAAGAACAAACCAAAACTCGCCAAATTGTAAAAGAGGACTCTTTACTACTTCACGTTGAATCACCCGATTGGCGTGATCAAATTATCTATTTTGTAATGATTGATCGATTTCAAGATGGTGATAAAACGAATAATGATCAGGGTCATAATTTATATCGACCTACGGAAGAGCATTATTATAGCGGCGGTGATATACAAGGTATTATTGACCGTATTGATTATGTTAAAAATCTTGGTGCTACTACCATTTGGTTAACGCCTCCAAACGCTAATTTATGGTGGAGTAATAGTAGTCATGGGACTGGTTACCATGGTTACTGGGCTAGAGATTTCAAGTCCGTTGACGAGCACTATGGCGATCTAGAAACGTATAAAAATTTATCTAGCCAATTACACAAAAACGATATGTATTTAATCCAGGATGTGGTTCCCAATCATGTTGGACGATTTTTTGAATATCAAGGTCAATTCGACCCACTAAATACTGATTTGAATTTCAAGCTGATTTCCGGAAACCTACCAACCGAAAGACCCACACAATTTCCGTTCAACCAAATCGACCGTCATAACCCGAAAGATGAAAAAGCCCATATTTACCATTGGACGCCTGAAATAACTGATTTTTATAACCAAAATCAAGAATACACTTATCAGCTCTCTGGGCTAAATGATCTGAACACATCTAATACTCAGGTTAGAGAGTCCTTAAAAGACTCTTTTGGCTATTGGATAAAAGAAGTCGGCGTTGATGCTTTTAGATTAGACACGGCTAAATTTATGGAACCTGAATTTCTAAATGATTTTATCCATTCTGACAATGGCATCGTTGCTACAGCTAAACAAACAGGAAGAGATTCATTCCCTGTTTTTGGTGAAGTCTTTGAAACATCTCTTCCTTTTGAAGATAAAGCGGAGAGAAAAATTCAACGCTTCATTGGTACAGAAGCACAGCCAGGATTAAATGGGATTATTGGATTTCCACTTTATAAAACCGTCGAAAATGTCTTTCGCTCCGGACAAGCAACGAGTGAAATAGGTTATCGGATAAAAAAACAAATGGAAATGTATGCCGACCCTTTTATGGTACTTAATTTTATCGACAATCTTGATGTTAAACGGTTTCAGTCTGCTGGAAATACTTCTACGGTTAAGCAAGCTATTGCTTTTATCATGACTGCCCCAGGTATCCCGGCTATTTATCAAGGTGATGAACAAGAATTACTAGAAACTAGAGAAGCCATGTTCGCTGGTGGATTTCATGCAATAAAAGATAAATTTGATCAGCAATCTAACATGTATCAATTTATTCAAAATGTTTCTCAGGTTCGTAAAGCGCATAAGGTGTTAAGTCGCGGTCAGTTTGAAATACTAGCAGACAATAGTTCGGGTGCGGGAGTTTTAGCCTACAAACGCACCAGTAAAAATGATAACGCCGTTGTTCTATTTAATACCGCATCCAAACCGGTTCTTCTTTCTAACATGAATACAGGATTATCTAAGTCTGATGCTCTTTCGGTAATATTTAGTGATAATTTTGGTGAGAAAAAACTGTTTTCAGATGCTAGTCGATTAACAATGGTTTTACCACCTCGTTCAATTGCCATATTAAAACCAATAAAAAATTGGCAAATTTTACTGCCCATCAAATTGAGAATGCACAGGTAACACTTCTTGATTTAAATGATTTCGAAATGCCGATCTACTCTATTGATAGAGAAAATGAAACAGGTATTCCTGACCTTGCACATCAATTTAAAAAACACCTTGCAGAGGCAGACGGTATCATTATTTCATTTGCTGAACATAATGGAGCTTACACTGCAGCATTTAAGAATATTTT
>NVTT01000082.1 GCA_002401655.1 Gammaproteobacteria bacterium
GATGTGGCGGTAAGCGGCTAGCCTTCTCAGAGGGCTAGCTCAATACACCCTTATAGGGTGCAATCAAAACCACGTTCTTAGAACGTGGATATTTACTCATTTTTAAATTCCCTTTCTAAAATTTAATTTATTCGCTTAATATTTGTAACTTGATCGGTTTTTAGAGTGGTAGCTTTTTCAATATATATAGACCAATGGTACATCAGTTTCTTTCGTCTCTCTAGGTATTCTGCTCTGTTATAGGCGTTTCTAACTTCATCTTTACCCACATGTGCTAAAGCTGATTCAATCACATCTGGATCAAAGCCTTGTTCATTTAAAGCTGTACTCGCAATTGATCGCATACCATGAGCTACTAAAATATTATGGTATCCCATCCGCTTAAGCGCCATATTAGCGGTTGAAGGATTTGCATGAGTTTTAGGATTTCTATCTGCTGGAAATACATGCTCTCTATTTGCGCTAATGGTTTTCATTTCTTCCAATATTTCTAATGTTTGCTCAGATAATGGCACTGAATGAGCGCGTTTCTTTTTCATTCTATCGGCCGGAATATTCCAAAGCTTATTTTCAAAGTCTATTTCCTCCCAGCGTGTACCAGCGGCTTCGCTTGGTCTAACCATAGTATGAAGTTGCCATTCGATTAAGCGCCTTGTAGTGAACTTAATACTAGCTCTAGCAATGGCTTTCATTAGATTGGGTAAATGCTCTGGTTTGATGGTTGCCATATGCTTTTTTTCAGGTGAGCCAAATGCTTTATAAATACCTGCTAATGGATTTGCATCAATAATTCCTGAATTAACCGAATAAACCATGATTTCATTTAACCGTTGGCAAACTCTTTTAACTGTTTCTAAACTGCCTTTCTTGGCGATAGGTTGAATAACCGCAATAGTATTTTTAGCTTTAATCTTATGAATAGGCACATTTCCTAAGTTTGGGAATATATGTAATTCTAATGAACGCCAAGTATCTTTAGCATGATCAGCTGACACTTGTGTTTTTTTGATTTCTAGCCATTGAGAGGCAATATGTTTAAGCGTGTTTTGATGAGCTTGTGAAATAATGGAAGTTTGTTCATCCAAATATTCTTTAGGATCGATCTCTTGAGCTAATAGTTCTTTGTATTCGGTACGTTTTTCTCTGGCTTTAGCAAGCGACAAAGCAGGGTAAGCACCAAGACTTAAATTAGCGCGTTTTTTCGTATAAGGTCGATAATAGTTAAAAATCCATAGTTTTGAGCCAATAGGTTTTATACGTAACGCTAAACCGCCACCATCAACAAGACTGTATTCTTTATCTTTGGCTTTAGCTTGTTTAACCTTTGTATCTGTAAGCGGTATCGTAATTCTAGGCATGAACATTCCCTCGTAGTAACACCGAGGTAGTAACATTCTCTCCGGTGTTACTACCGATGTTACTATAACTTCGGGCTGTTACCAAGCCTTATGGGTTCTTATAGGCATAAAAAAACCCGTAAAGCCTAGTGGTACTGGCGTTACGGGTTTTTATAGGTTCTTGTGGAACCTGTTTTTGGTGGAGGCGGGGGGGATCGAACCCCCGTCCGCGAATCCGCTGCTCTTGGTACTACATGCTTAGTTAGTCTATATCTTAATCTCTAACAGATCCGACTAACAGGATGCTAGAAACGAGTTTGTTTAGTTTTAACGGTTGGGGAACAAACATCCTTACCCGCGAGTCTCCGTGAATGACTGTTAACTACCTACCGGTGACGCTCGGCAGCAACAGTTAGCCTAAGCGGCTAAAGCGTAGTTGTTATCGTTTGCAACTAAGTTTTTTCAGCTAGTGTTTACGAGGTTCGCTGACACCTCGGCATGCACCTTGAGTTTTGTAATCCTCGTCGAAACCATGTCGCCCCCATATAAGACTGGTTGATGATAAACATCTACGATAAATACCAGAATTTGACTAAATTAAGGATTTTAGTGAAGTCTAAAGCAAAAAGCCGTAAATCACGCTAAAATATTGATTTAGTAAGGATAAATACTCGAAAGTACATACGAATTATGACACACTTGAAATAACCGTGCTAGCTCAAAATACTGGGATTTGTATTTTGAGCTAGCACGGGTATAGAAGGTATGAAATTTCCAATTTTACTTATTGAGTGGAATTATACAATTTCGATGAAAGTTTGCGAATAATTGATCGTAACCAAAGGTGATTATGGAGCAAGATACAGTAAATCGTTGTCGGTCAGCCCAGATGAGTGATGTGGGATGCGTACGCGAATTGAATGAAGATGCTATATCTTCGGCCCCTGGCTTGTGGATTGTTGCTGATGGCATGGGTGGTCACGCGTGTGGCGAAGTCGCGTCTGATTTAGCGGTAAAAGACATTGCCAGTGTTTATGCAAAAACTAGCTCTCTTCCGCAAGCTATCCAATCGGCACATCATCGTGTGATATCCGCTGTACATGAAGGTCTTGGTCAATCGGGGATGGGCACAACGGTTGTCGCAGTTGAAAGTGATAATCACAAATATAAAGTGGCATGGGTGGGTGATAGTCGAGCCTATCTTTGGGATAGCTCAAGCTCACAATTAACTCAAGTATCTGAAGATCATTCATTAATGGTACGTTTGATTAACGCCGGTTTATTGACCGTTGATGATGCTAAAACTCATCCCCAACGCCATATGATTACCCAATGTTTAGGCTCAACAGAAATTGAAGATGTTGACGTCGGAGTGTATGAAAATGAATGGGATGCTAATCAGCAGTTAATTTTATGTAGCGATGGTTTAAGTGATGAACTTGATGATAGTGATATTACTGAAATTATGAATTCTAGAAAATCCATTGAAGAAAAAACACAACAACTAGTTAATACCGCAAAACAGGCCGGTGGCAGAGATAATGTCAGTGTCATTATTATTAGTTCGCCGATTAAAAAACGGTTAAGTTTTATTGAGAGAGTTAGAGCACTTTTTGGTGGCTAAGTTTGTGACAAGCATTCATTTATATTTTAGATTAATTTAAAAAGTTAAAGAAAAAGATCAAAGAGGAAGTAGCATGTCAATTAATGACGACGCATCAAAAATGGGACCTCAAGGCACTCAAGTGTTTGAGATCGATGAAATCAATAAGATGGTCGCAAAAGAGATTTTMRRYTCTCAATCARMWAATGCARAYAYRCCWGCWTTRATYGGYWTMAGTRSTRACSTTKYKGGYMMRCAATWTATTTTRYSTAARRATAAASTWGAWRTMGGWCGMCGTCCAKSTAGCGATATTGTWTTAAMKGAAYCKAGTGTYTCTKCWATGCAYGCKCAAATWATWMAGKMTGRMGRWRASTGGAARGTWYTKAATTTAYTMTCWTCWAAYGGAACATTTGTTAATGGTGAAAAAGTGATTAATCAAGTTTTAAAACCTGGAGACATGATTGCGTTTGCAGGGAGTGAATTTGTTTTTTCTTTAGTGGAAGATGATGAAGTAGAAGAAGAGTCTTCTAGTAGCAATAAGTTTTTACCCCTTGTCATTGGTGGAGTAATCGCTGCTGGTATTTTACTTTGGTTTTTGCTCGCTTAGTCATAACTGGTTGACTAAATATTACCTTGAACACACTAAATTTATCTTATAACCTAAAGTCGTGTAATAAGAAATGTCTAACGAAGTTAATAATAGTAAATCTCAAAAAAACAGTAGGATACAATCTATAAAAACGCCTCAACCTCCTGCGCGGGTACGGAATTTGAATCAGAACCCGAATCAGAACCCGAATCAGAGCCAGAGTCAAAATAACAAACGCAAGACATTCACAAAAAAACAATCTGCACATTTGCAAGCGAATGCCAACCGAAAAAAAAATCAGAAAACAGAATTTGTAAAACCTAGAATTCTTGGACGCTATCGAATTTTAGAGGAAGTCGGATGTGGCTCTACCGCTTTTGTCTATCGCGCATTTGACCCACAGTTAGATAGATTCCTAGCAATAAAAATGTTACGCCCCCATCTTGCGCAAAACAAGTCTTTTCGTGAAGCCTTTGTACGTGAATCTCGATTAGCTGCGCAATTATCTCACCCAAATATTGTCACCATTTATGATGTAGGGATAACAGATGAAATCCCCTATATAGCWATGGAAATGTTAGARGGYGTTACTCTYGAAAAAATATTGAAATCAAAACATAAACTCGATTTAAAAACCGCGTTGAATATTGCTGGGCAAATGACGCTAGCTTTGGATTATGCTCACCAGCAAGGGCTAGTACATAAAGAYATAAAACCAGCGAAYATTCTAATWTTAAGAGATAAAAAAACWGCTAAGYTAACCGAYTTTGGTATTGCTCAAGCGATTGATAATTTAAACCATAAACGAGATGAGGCGTTAAATAATCAGCGAAAACCAAAGCGTAATAAAGTGATTGGAACACCTGAATATATGTCTCCGGAACAGGTGATGGGCCATGCGCTCGATCATCGAACTGATCTTTATTCAATGGGGGTCTTGATCTATCGAATGTTATCTGGAATGCCACCATTTGTGGCGGAAGAGCTTAGTCATTTATTTAAACAAATTCTAAAAAACAAACCGCCAGAATTAGTCGTTGAAGACGAACGTCTAAAAGATGAAATGAAAGATTTGATTAGAAAACTTTTACAAAAAAATCCAGAAAGACGTTATCAAAGCGCGACCATTCTATTATCAGATATTCGTAGATTAACGTTTCAATTAGAAAGTAAAAAAGAAAAAAAATCGAATAGTGTTCGCTCACTAACAATGACGTGGACCTTGATAATGTCTAGTCTTGTATTTGTGTCTATGTTAATAGGATCAATTGTCGTTTATTGGATGCAATATAAAGCACTTACCAGCTCAACTTATGATCATGCGAGTTCTATTACCCGAATGATAGCCTTTCAAAGTGGAGATTCAATATTATTAAGTGATCAATTGGGTCTGCAAGTGATCATAAAAGATAATGCGACTAACCAACAACTTAAACAAATTTTGATAATTGATAAATCAAATAAAATCATAGCGTCTAGTAGTGATGAATTCCTAGGTCAACAATTTAACAAACCGAATAAACAACTTATTGTTAAGACTTACAGTGTATCGAATTCTGCGATAGGAACGGTGTTTGATATTCCTAGTGATAATAATGTAGACAGGCCAGTTAATTTATTTTCGGTTCTTCAGCCAATTCATTTTAGCGGAAAAGARCTAGGACAAATTTATGTGACTTATTCTKCKGAGCCAATGTWCAARTCATTAAGAACYACYCTTRTCACWATGKCWTTRGTGATGTTAGTGACWYTRATTGTKGTAGCMACKGCKACTYTATTACTGGCACGTAAAACATCTAGAGATTTCGAMCGAATYAATAAAGGMYTAAAAAGATTRAGYAAYGGTCAAATTGATGTRCGSATYATGAGCGAAAGAAACGATGAAGTGAGCGAGGTTTTTGAGTCCTTTAATCAATTAGGTCATTATTTGGAAGAGTTTTTTGAAAGGGACTCGAAAAGAGAAAAATCAAGCACCCAGCAGTTTGAAATTATTAAAGTTAAAGCGTCATCTGGATCTGTTGATAGCGATGAAACGGTTGAAGTCAGTATTGAATCCCAGTAATTAAGTCGAATCTAGATTTGACTAGGCATATTTGAAATTAAGAAAATTTAACTATAAGAGGTCATTATGATGGACGGTAGCAACTTTAGTTCGAACACTAATATTCTCTTACTTTCTATTTTAGCGATGTCGATCATTTTGGCTTTCTATTTTTTAGTTGGATTTATTTCACGAATAAAAAAATTAAAGCTGTTAGGGGCTTCAGGAAAGTTGGCTAACTTGCTAATTTTTAGCCTTCTAAGCGCTTCACTTTCGTTTTTTCTAATAGGTGTTTCTGGATATCATGCTCTAACTTTTGAAGAGGTTCTGGCGGATGTTGAAATTAATCCTATTGAACAACAAAAATTTAGAGCATTATTACATTTTAAAGATGGAACAGAAATGGATTTCGAGTTGTTAGGCGATGAAATCGAAATACAAGCCAATATTCTCAAGTGGAAATCCTGGTCCAATATTCTCGGTTTAAGAACATCCTATAGACTTGACCGAGTGGTTGGACGTTACTCTAAACTATCGGATGAAAAAAACAAAAAAAGAAGCGTTTATTCTTTGACCGATGAAATGGATCTTGATATCGCCAGTTGGCGAGAACAATATGAAACCCTAAATYTTTTATTAGATGTGGAGCATGGATCAGCAAGTTTTGTTTCAGCCAATAAAAAACAGCATTATCAACTGGTTGTTACCAATGATGGATTAATTCTTCGTAAAGATAAGGTTAATAAAAATCAATTTGAATAAACGCTATTAAATTTTGTTTTTTTTAGCTCTTTGCTTGCGAGCTTCTTTTGGGTCGATGATTAACGGTCTATATATTTCTATTCGATCATTATCGTAAAGTGGGTCGCCTAACTTACAGCTCCTACTAAAAATGCCAATTTTATTAATCGCTAAATCAATTTCGGGATAGTGTTTAAGAATTCCAGATTGACGAATCGCTGTTTCTACATTGATGTCGTTATTGACACGTAAATAGAATAGCTTTTGTTCGTCTTTTTTTGCATARATAACTTCTATATTTATTTTATCTTCGTTTTTATTCAACTGACTCATTAACTCATCGATTGTCGTAGACGATTTTTGCTCTTTCGGTAAAAGCTGAAACCATTGTTTGAACCAATTGATTGAAAATTTTTGAAAATGCGATATCAGTCAATCTGCTCGAAAATTCAAAATCTAAATTTAATTCAATTTTAGATGCGTCTTCTGACAATGGAATAAAATTCCAAGAACCTGACAAATGTTTAAATGGTCCATCAACTAATGTCATATCGATCTTGCTAGTAGGATGTAATTGATTACGAGTGGTAAAGGACTTAGAAAAACCGCCTTTCGATATTTCTAGTTTTGCGGTGATAAAGTCAGACTCTTTAGAAACTAAAGTACATTTTGAACAAAAAGGAACAAATAGAGGATAATTTTCTACATCATTGACTAAATCAAACATTTGCTCATCACTGAAAGGAACCAGTGCACTACGACAGATCTTAGTCATAGATTTTTTAACCGTTCTAGTAACTTAAGTGTGCGCTCGTGATACTTAATTGCCAGAGTGTTTGTTTCATTAATGAGTAGAATCAAACTCCAACTAGTAAGAGCATCATCTAACTGTTGCTTTTTACGAAAAATTATCGCTTCTTCATGAAGTCTATCGATTAATTTATTTTCAGTTTTAATAACTCGTTTGAGATTATCATTGAAACCTTTGATTGTTTTTGCTTTGATTAATTTTTTTGCGGACTCTCGATAACTCTTATCTTCAAACAACAATAGAAATTCATCTATGAAAATATTTTGTTCATGTCTGCGTATAAAATATTGATAAGCAGGTAATAATAATTTTCGTGTGGTTTCATTTTTGATATTAATTAATCTTCTAATGGATTGTTTTCTTTCTGGGATTGTAATGGCTTTATCTGAAATAGAAGATAAAGCTTGTCGTTGAATACGGATCAAAGTTTGATGCTCGCTCTTCAATATAAAGAGCTTGTTCATTTGCTGTAATGCTCGCTCGTATTGTCCCTTTTTCATGGTCGATTTAATCAATGCAATATTAGCTTTTGAACGACGTTTTTCTTTTTTGACTAAAGGACTAAATTTTAATATAGGAATTCTAATGATCTGCCCAGCTTTAATTAAGCCTGGATTTTTAATATGGTTTGAACGAGCTAAAGCAATAAAGTAGATTGAATTACCTAGCCATGTTTGAGCGATTGAACCTAAGCTATCAGAGCCCTTAATTTTATAGTCATGGTAACGTTTACTAGAAAATATTTGACTGATATCTTTAGTGAGTTGAGTATGAATTAGTTTTGCGGTTTTATGTTTAGGATTAAATCGTAGAACGCGATCAATATTTTCTAAAGCTTTTTGACTGTCGCCTTTCTCTAAAAGCGTAATTGCTTTAGTAACGCTTTTATCTTGATTGATTATATCTTCTAAACCTAAGTCATCRAAAGATGCTCTATCATTAGAATTTTGATYAGTTGTTTGACATGAAAATAAGCTAAAAGCCAAGATTAACACGACGGCKATTTTTGCTTTAATTGACTCTTGTTTTGAAAAGATTTTATTCATTACTAAACATCTCAATCGTTTCTACTTTCTTTCATTATCCTACTTTTATCTTTATCCCATTGCTTTGATTTTTCCGAAGCTCGTTTATCGTGTAGTTTTTTACCTTTTCCAGTAGCGATCTTTAGTTTAACTAAATTTCTAATCCAATAAAGAGACAGAGGTATGATTGTGAAGCCTCCCTTATCCATAGCGTCATGTAGTTTGTTCAATTCCGCTTGGTGCAAAAGTAGTTTTTTATTACGCGTATTTTCTATGACATTATGGGTTGAAGTGGTATTTAAAGAGGCTATATGGCAAGAATGTAACCAAGCGGCACCCTGATGCAATTGAATATAAGCATCAGACAACGTCACTTTTGACTCACGCATCGACTTAACCTCCCAGCCTTGCAGGACTAAGCCCGCTTCAAAAGTCTCACCAAGTAAATAATCATGGCTAGCTCGACGGTTTCGAGCGATGGTATTATCTGGCGCTTTTTTTTTCTTTGCCATCAGTGGATTCTAAAGGTAAATCTGAATGGCTKGAATTATAGGGGCTAGSTGTGGGTTAGTCTAGGAAGAGMGTCAAAAAATAGACTCCTTTGNTTAAAAAAGGAGTCATTYWGWWRKWTGTSARTTTACTATCTCAGTARCTGATTMACTTTRGCTAARTCYTTTTCRGTTAAAAGGCCRGTWGCTTGCTTTARTYTTAAGGTGTTTAAAACATAGTCGTATCTAGAWCKSGCRTRYTGKCGYTTTGAWTCAAAYAAMWKYTGAGTTTGYAATARCACATCRACKATTGTCCKMGTMCCWACTTCAAARCCMGCTTGRGTSGCYTCTARTGATTTYTCWGMRSWKAWAACKGCYTGMYYTAGMGCTTTTACTGAGCTYACRTTRGCWATRAYACCWARRTAMGARCTSCKYGTTTKGCTWACYGCWARACGCCTAKYWGMTTCTAAATTATGTGAAGCTTGTTGATATAGGTATTGAGATTCTTTCATTTGTGCATGGGTTCTCCCTCCAGAATAAATAGGGATATTAAAGTTGACGCTGATTGAGCTACTTTGCTGATCTCCATCACTGTCACTCGTCGATGTTGGGAAAAGTTGTCCTGCAAAAACTTGAGAACCAGATGAGCTTGAGTCGCTGCTACCATCAGTATAAGAGGCAGACAAGTCGAGTGTAGGGTAATGCCCAGATTGAGAAATAGAGATATTTCTTTTTGAAATATTTAATCCAATTTTAGAWGANTWAAWAYTGNTAKTRKNTAKTKYSTSMSTGWTNNTYRYYYRTGSKYCRATTWYKKMWGNGYTTTGSNNCTTACTCAGCATAATAGACTCTTTTAACCCAAGTAAATTGTAGTGATAGGAGCCTGTAATCAATTGCAGTAATTCATGTGTATTATCTAAAGCATTTTGTGCTGCTATTTGGTTTGCACTAGCTCGATCGTACCTAGATTGTGCTTCTAGAACATCAGTAATAGCTATTAATCCAACTTCAAACCTTTGTTTAGTTTGCGCTAGTTCTTGCGAGACCGCTTTTGTTTCAGCTTTTGAAAATTCTACGCTATCTTTAGCTGCTAAAACGTTAAAATAGGCTTCGGCTACTCTAATAATAAGCGTCTGCTTAGCACCTTCGTGGATTACTTTTGTCTGTAATTCACGCTTTTCTGATTGTTTAAGGTTCAACCAAGTTGTGTGGTTGTAAAGTTCTTGCCGTAGGGTGATTGAATAACCTGTCGAAGTTGAATCAGAGTCACCAGAACTCGCATTAGTTCGAGGATCTCTTTCATCTATACCTGGAGTTAATGGATCATCTATAGCACTAAACGATGTCGTTTCATTAGATGATTCGTTAGCACTTTTTGAATAGCTTAAGCTTCCTGAGATTTGTGGCAGTAAAGCAGCCATACTCTGGCTAACTCTTTCACCCGAAGCTTTTGTGCCAGCCTCGCTAGCTAAAAAAGTGGGATCACTATCTTTAGCTAGTCGATATACATCTAGTAAATTGTCAGCAAATAGGTGTGATGAAAAGAGCGAAGTCAAAAGAATCGCAGTAATTTTTTTCGTTTTATTCATTATTGTTCCTGTCAATATCTTGTGATCGCAAAAATAAGTAAACGAGCACTTTCTGGTGTGTTGGTATTGTAACTCACCTAAGGCTAGCATCTTATTACTAAAGTATGAGAAATCTCGTCATTTTGTAATAAGATATGTAAGAACGAAATTTATTGCGACAGGTTAAAACTCAAATCGATTGGTTTTCTCAACATTAATCATTGGGTGAGAGTCGACTGGAAAAAGATGTTCATGTTGCCATTGGTTATTGTCGTCTAGTTGACTTAATGCGACAACTAATCTCGAGTTTTGAGCGTCGTTATTTTCAATAATACTCACCACTCGTCCACCTTCATTTATATTTCTTTTTAAGCTTTCAGGAAGTTTAGGTAACGCCGATGTGATTAAAATAGCATCGTAGGGTGCTTGCGCCATCCAGCCATCACTTGCGTCGCCTTCTTCGATTATTACATTTTCTAGACCTAGTTTTTTATGAATTTGTTTAGCTTTGACGACAAATTCACTGATTATTTCTACACTGGTAATACGTTTTGCTAATTTTGATAATATTGCGCTTGAATAACCACTTCCGGTTCCAATCTCCAATACTTTATCCTTGGCTGTGAGTGATAGTGCTTGAATCATTCGAGCTATTTCTCTAGGTGCAAGCATTGATTGATGATGCCCCAATGACAATTGAGTATCAGCATAGGCTAAACCTTGTTGATCATCGGCAACAAAATCTTCACGAGCAAGACCTGCCATGGCTCCTAATATCTTAGCGTCAAACACTTTCCAAGGTCTAACTTGTTGTTCAATCATATTAAATCGAGCGTTTTCGATATTCATAGATGCGCCTATTGCTCTTTCGTTAAATAGTCGATATTTTATTTTTGTAGTCTTTTGTGAAACAACTATTGTTTTAGGTATACTAGCAAGAATTATAATAAATACCAATGACTTAGGACAATCCTAGTTTTTATTTCGATACATTTTGAGGCGTCACGGGTGTATGTAGGATTAAACTTAGACTAAATAACACGTCTTTCAAGTTTCAGGAATAACATTATGCAATATGAAGTTATAAAGAAAGAGAGTCTACATAATGGGTTCTTTAAACTTAACCGGTATCATATCCGCAATGAGCTATTTGAGGGAGGTTGGAGTTCCATTTTTACCCGCGAGGTGTTCGAACGCGGGTATGCTTCAGCCATACTATTATTTGATCCTCAATTAGAAAAATTAGTTTTTGTTGAGCAGTTCAGACCTGGAGCAATGGAATCTGAGTCATCCCCTTGGTTAATGGAATTAGTGGCGGGAATGATTGAAATTGACGAACAGCCCGATTCAGTCGCCATAAGAGAATCACAGGAAGAAGCGGGCTGTGAAGTCACTAGAATTAGAAAGATATGTGAATATTTGGTTAGCCCCGGCGGAACAACCGAGCGAATTTGGTTATATGTGGGGGAAATAGATGCTTCGTCACTTCCTGATTATGCAGGACTAGATGATGAAAATGAGGATATTCGAATTCACTCGGTTAGCGTGAGTCGTGCGTTTGAATGGTTAGATTCAGGGCGATTGAATAATGCAATGACTTTGATAGCAGTGCAGTGGTTTAAATTGAATTGGCAAAAAAATGAAGACTTATTTGACGTTAACTAACAGAAAAGATAATAAAAAAGAGCTAAAAATCGCTAAGCTATTGAAAAAAGACACTAATAGTTCACAATATAGGTGAATTTTAAGGATTTTACGCAACCATCTAAAGCAGTAAGGTCAAATATAAACTAAAATAGTTAATTATCATAACCATTTGGATCGATGTTGTTGAGTAGGATATTTAGGACATTTTAGTTCAAAGTGATTTAGCTCAAAAAATAACAAAATTAAAAAAGTGGCAGAAGTTACATTTAAATCGTTTTATAAACCGGACCTTGATGAGTTAATATCTCAGTGCGAAATAAACTATTGTTTAATTGTGAAGCTGTTCCCTTCCTTATCAAAGCAAAAGTGTGAGAAACTAATTGGTATAGGTAAAGGCATCAGTAATGGTATCGGTTCTGATTTAACAGAATTTGAGTGTTTTCAGTCAATAATTACTTTGAGAATTATTGACGTTGCTAGATATACGACGACTTTAGAAATGAAATTTAAAGCACCTTCAAGTATTGTCAAACAGAATTTGACGCTGATTGTACGCTTATATCATGATGCAAAATTGTTAGAGGTCATGGATGGGCTGTCGGCAACACAATTAAGTGCAATAAGAGCTGTGCAGGATAAGGCTCACTATCCGAAAAGGTTAGTTGATGAAAAACGTCAATTAAATGCATTTTTAGGCGAAAGTTTGAAATATTGTTTAAATCTATATTTAAATGAAAAAAATATTCAGAGCGAAATGGATGCCAACAAGCGATGATGGCTAAAATAAATAAGCAACAAACGAAAAATAACATATCTAGAATTAATCCATCTAGTACCGATGTGGTTCGTGTTGTGCAAGTGACGGATTGTCACATTTTTGCGGAACCTGCCGGTTGTTTGCTCGGACTAAATACTAGAGAAAGTTTTGAAGCTGTATGTAAGCGAGTTGCAAAAGAGGAATGGAAAGCCGATCTATTGTTAGCCACTGGTGATTTAGCGCAAGATGCATCCACTGAAGCCTATCAATATCTAGCAGATTATTTTGAGCGATTTGATTTTCCGACTTTTTGGTTGGCAGGGAATCACGATAATACTCAAACCATGCAAGAGATGTTTAATAATTCAAAAGTTCTACCTAGCAAGCAAATTATTACAGAACATTGGCAAATTATTTTATTAGATTCTTCGGTTCCTGAAATGGTACATGGCTCGCTGTCTAAAAATGAATTGGCCTTTTTAGAGTTCTGCTTAAATGAACATCCAAACAAACATTCGTTAGTCGTATTACATCATCATCCGGTTGATGTGCATTGTGCATGGTTAAAAAATATAGGTCTAAAAAATAAAAAAGCTTTTCAAAAAGTGATTGAAAAATTTGATAATGTGAAAGGCGTGCTTTGGGGACATATCCACCAAGAGTACGAACAACAGCACAATGGTATACCTTATATTGCAACGCCGTCGAGTTGTGTTCAATTTGAGCCTGGATCAAAAGATTTTTGTGCTGATACTAAAGCGCCTGGTTATCGCTATTTAAATTTGTTTTCTGATGGGCGGATAGAATCTGTCGTTCATCGAGTTGATAATGTTGAGTTTACTGTGGATTATTCTATTAAGGGATACTAGTCGTAAATATTTTTATTTAATATTTTCGTTATTTCTGCTACTTCAAGAGGCTTTGAAAACAAAAARCCTTGYGCAAAATCTATTTTTTCTTTTTTCAAAAAATYAAACTGCTCTTCTGTTTCTATTCCTTCAGCAACYACACTAAGATTTAGTGCCTTAGCAAGCGTAATRATYGCATGAATAATGACATCATTTTCAGGGCTTYCYCCAATTTTTTGAACAAARCTCATGTCTATTTTTAGCTTGTGAATTGGTAGRCTAGTTAAATATTTTAAAGAAGAGTATCCTGTTCCAAAGTCATCTAACGCTAGCTCAATTTCAAGCRTTTCTARTTGCTTAAAAACRTTAAKAGCTTTATTRACATCTTYCATTAAYRTGCTTTCTGTTAGTTCAAATTCAAGAAGMCCTTTTGAGTCTGGGTAGTGACTAATTTGAGAWTTAACAAAGTTAACAAAATTTKTGTCGTAAATATGRMTAGTAGATAAATTGAAGGCGAGCATRATTTTCTGGTTAGAGTGGTTCCATAAAGCAATTTGTTYAAGTGCTAAAGGTAGTAAATATTCAGTGATCGGTATTATAAGCCCAAGTTCTTCAGCAATAGGTATRAACGTTGATGGTGGAATATTTAYTCCAGATTTTGTTGTCCATCTWGCAAGWGCYTCTACACCRCAWAWYKKACCWGACTCYAWATCAAATTGAGGCTGGTAAACSAGRTARAKMTCATTATTTTCAACAGCYAATCGYAAYTTKGTTTCTAAAGWWAGYCGTTYCTCMGCTTSYTYATTCATATGTTCTTTAAAATAACGAAAGTTATTTCTGCCAGTATTTTTTGCGTGATACATCGCAATATCTGCACGTTTTAGTAAATTCTTTGGTTCTTCTGCATCTTGAGGGTAAATAGAAATGCCAATGCTTGCTGAAATGGAAACTTGATTCTCTTCAATTAAGAAGGGTTGTTTTATTTCCGATAGTATATTTTGTAAAATTCGATTAATTGCTGAAATACTTTCTACATCTTCTAACATCACGACAAATTCATCACCGCCTAATCGGGCAACTGTGTCGTTCGCTCTACAACATCGTTGCAGTATTTTTGCAACTCTAATTAACACTTTGTCGCCGACATCATGGCCCAAAGAATCATTGACTAGTTTGAATCGATCGAGATCAATAAAAAAGATAGCAAGCTGTTTTTTGTATCGTTTGCTAATTGGGATTGCATGAGAAATTCGATCTAAAAGCAAAGCTCT
>NVTT01000002.1 GCA_002401655.1 Gammaproteobacteria bacterium
AACAAGATCTTTAGTAACTACCGCTATTGCACTCACCTTACCATCGTTAACCGATGCGAGCAGGATAATACCAGATCCTATCTTGTTCCGTATTTGGTCACTTAATCCGCGTAATGATTTCGCGTCTAAGTTATCTAGTTGAATTGATAATAAGTTAATATCACCAATCCTCACTACTTGATTTAATAAGTCACTCCCATGGGAAGATGACAATTTATCTTTCAGTTTATCAATTTCTCGGTCTTGTGACTTAGACTTTATAATTAGTTGGTCAACTTTATCATTCAAAGATAACCTATCAGTCTTAAGCGAAGAAGCTAACTGGCTAATCAACCAACCTTGCTTTTGCGTGTATTCTATCGCATTTTCACCGGTAATGGCTTCTATTCTTCTAATTCCTGATGCTATTCCTTGTTCGCCAATTATTTTAAACGCGCCAATCTGCCCAGTTTGTTTAACATGAGTTCCACCACAAAGTTCCACAGAGAACTCAGACATAGATAAAACTCGCACGACTTCTCCATATTTTTCGCCAAATAACATGGTCGCACCCAGTCCCTTCGCGCTTTCCATATCGGTAACTTTGGTTTCAACAATATGATTAGCTCTAATATGTTGATTAACACATTTTTCGATACTAAATAGTACATCTTGAGGAATTGGAGATGGATGAGAAAAATCAAAGCGTAATCTTTGGCTGTCGCAGTGTGAGCCTTTTTGCTCTATATGCTCTCCAAGCAACTTTTTTAAACTCGCTTGAAGCAAATGGGTTGCAGAATGATTGTTAGCAGTATTATTGCGCTCATCTGAATTAACTTTTGCAATTACCGACTCATTAACTTTTAGCGTCCCTTTTCGTAAGATACCTTGATGAATGAAAGCTTGATCAAGTTTTATCGTATCAGTTACTTCAAAAATAACGCCACTTTTTGTTTGCAGTAAACCTTTATCGCCCACTTGCCCGCCTGACTCCGCATAAAAAGGTGTTTTATCTAGAACTAAAGCGGCTTTAGTCCCTTCTATTATCGCATCGACAGTTCCACCTTCTACCAGAATCGATTCAATCGTTGCGGACTCATTTAAGCTGGTATAACCTAAGAATTTTGTTTGCGAATCGACAGAAAGACTATCGTTATAATCAATACCAAATTTATTCGCACTACGAGCTCTTTCTTTTTGCGCTTGCATACATTTTTCAAAACCATCCGTATCAATTTGAAGCGATCTTTCCCTAGCAATATCGGCGGTCAAATCTAAAGGAAAACCATAGGTATCATAAAGTTTAAATAAAACTTCACCGTCTATCATTTTTAAAGATTTACTTTCCATTTCATCGATCGCTTGATTGAGTATTCTCATTCCCTGCTCTAGCGTTTTTGCAAACTGTTCTTCTTCTTTTTCTAAAGTATTTTTAATCAGATCCGCTTTAGTCAAAAGTTCTGGATAAGCTTCGGACATTTCCTTGGCTAAACCATCAAACAATAAATAGAAAAATCGACTGGTTGCACCAAGCTTATTTCCATGCCTTATCGCCCGTCTAATAATACGCCTTAGCACGTATCCTCGACCTTCATTTCCAGGTAAAACCCCATCCAAAATTAAGAATGAGCAAGAACGAATATGATCCGCTATCACTCGTAAGGACTGATTTGAGTGATCTTTCACCTTTAAAATATCGGCTATGCTTGCGATTAAATTCGCGAACAAATCGATATCATAATTATTATGTCGCTTTTGCATAACAGCAGAAATACGCTCTAGYCCCATGCCYGTATCAACRGAAGGTTTAGGYAAATCATGCAACTGACCTTTAGCATCACGATTAAACTGCATGAAAACYAAATTCCAWATTTCTATATAGCGATCGCCATCTTCTTCTGGTGTTCCAGGTGGTCCACCTTCTACCGAGGGGCCGTGATCAAAAAAGATCTCGCTACAAGGTCCACATGGACCAGTATCTCCCATTGACCAATAATTATCCTTATCGCCTAACATTGAAAAATGGCTTTGATCGATTCCGATGTGATTAAACCATATATCTTTGGCGTCTAAATCATCTTTATGTACTGTAATCCATAATTTGTCGGCGGGTAAACCAAGCGTTACGGTTAGAAATTCCCAAGCAAACTCWATCGCTTCTTTTTTAAAATAATCACCAAAACTRAARTTACCTAACATTTCRAAAAAMGTATGATGCCGAGCMGTATAACCAACGTTYTCTAGRTCATTRTGTTTACCGCCTGCACGAACGCATTTTTGAGAACTYGTMGCTCTARTGTAACTKCGCTTTTCARTRCCCAARAAACAATCTTTAAAAGGTACCATTCCAGCATTGGTAAAAAGCAATGTCGGATCATTTCCWGGAACYAACGAGCCTGAAGCCACGCGTTGGTGRCCTTTAGATTCAAAAAAGGTTAAAAAAGCTTCTCTTATTTCATTGCTGGTCATTGCTAAACCCGTTTTTCATTATTGTAATATTGTTTTTATACATTTCGTTCCAAATAAATCAATTAATAATTTATTTGGATATTCGTTTTTGAAAACGCTTTCTTAATCTGATCCTGCTCAAAGCCTCGATACTTCATAAATCGTTCAATTTTTAACTTATGGTTAAAATCCAATTTGCTATTGGCTATCTTTACTTCATCATCTAAGAATATTTCAGCACTAATATCATTATAACCCGCACTCTCATGCCCAATTTTGTTAGCTGAGCAATATGTTAATATCTTTTTAGTTAAGACTTTTTCACATTCAAATTGCCAATTAACATTTTCTTGCCCAAAAGCGTCATCGATTAGATTTTGCGCTATCTCGTTTTGTAACAGTTCATACTCAATTCTTACTTTCCCCTGCCCCTTACCTACCTTCGAACGTATAAAGGCGCCACAAAAGCGTTCGTTTGAGAGCCATGAGCTCTGATATAAAAACTCAATCGCGTCGATAATCTCTTTTTTATCAAATCCTTTCTTTATTAACTTWRTTCGTATTTGTTTTTCACTATGYTCCCTGATACCAAGCATCCTGCAAGCAGAATTGATTGCTTTTTGACTTGAATTCATAGGCTTACAAGTACGCTATTAAATGAAAAAAAAGTTTTGCTCAAATACGACACTTAGAAATAAAACTAACTGTTATTTAACCGTTTCAGGAGGAAAGGTTTTTAACATTAATTCAACATTCATGATTATTCTTTGATTTCTTCTTTCTGGCGTTTGATTTTTATAAAAACCAAGTTTTTGGGAGACCGAACCTTGCCATATCACCTCTCGCGTTTTAGCATCTACAATATCAAGTACCTGAGTACCCACTTCATATTCTCTTTCAATTGAATTTGAAACTCGATGAGGCCAAAGATAAGGACTATGGTAATAAGGGTAATAACCCCAAACAGAATAATAAGTGCTCACATCTTTCTTTTTATCTGTCACGTTATGGCTTCGCACTAAGAAATCAGCACTTTCTAAAGAATCAGATTTGACAAAACCTTTTTTGCTCAATATTGATTCAACGGCAGATATTTGACGTTTTTGCCTTAATGTAGTGACATCCATAACAGTTTTCATAATAGCTTTCGTATCAACTTTGTTGCTATCACTTTCTTTGTCTGGTTGACTTCTTTTTGCAATCCATGCATAACTTTTTAAATTAGAAAAATTATAGTCTACGTCATAATCACTTGTTGTAGGAGGTATAAAACTACAACCCAGTGCAGTAACAACAAAAATACAGACGAGCACAGTTTTGGATAGGTTAGAAACCATATAACTCTCACTCATGAAAGAAGCCTGTTAATTGAGGCTAGAATGTTGATATTATATGGGATTGTAATGTGGAGTAGAAGAGCTTTATGATTCAATTAAACGAATTATTGAAATGAAATGATTTATTTACAAGGTCCTTTTATAAAAAAGTTGAATGCCATTAAAATAACGTACATTCAACTCTTCAATACTTATATTTTCTCGATGACCTCTTTTCAAAATAATCTATTTATTTAATGGTCTGGTCAAACATTAAAAATCAGAACTAAATATTTAGCTCTCCTCTTTAATTTTTGCATCGACTTTGTCACTATTTTCATCTGATGGTAAAAGTTCAGCTCGAATTTGTTTTTCAATCTCTTCCGAAACGTCTGGATTCTCAAGAAGAAAATCAGCTACTTTTACTTTACCTTGACCAATTCGATCGCCATTGTAACTATACCAAGCACCCGCTTTATCAATTAAACCTTGTTTTACACCAAGATCGATAATTTCACCCATCTTAGAGGTTCCTTTCCCATACATTATCTGAAACTCAGCTTGTTTGAAGGGGGGAGCTACTTTGTTTTTAACGACTTTAACTCGAGTTTCATTACCTACAATTTCATCGCCCTGTTTAACCGCCCCAATTCTGCGGATATCAAGCCGCACGGAAGCGTAGAACTTTAAAGCATTACCACCCGTTGTTGTTTCTGGACTACCAAACATCACTCCAATCTTCATCCGAATTTGGTTAATAAATATAACCATGCAGTTATTCCGTTTAATGTTGGCGGTCAGTTTTCTTAAAGCTTGAGACATTAAACGAGCTTGTAAACCCATGTGAGTATCTCCCATGTCACCCTCAATTTCGGCCTTAGGTGTCAGAGCCGCTACCGAATCAATAACCACCAAGTCAACCGCACCAGAGCGAACTAACATATCGCAAATTTCTAACGCTTGCTCACCTGTATCGGGTTGCGAAACTAACAAATTATCTAGATCTACGCCTAGCGCTTCAGCATAAATGGGATCTAATGCGTGCTCAGCATCAATAAAAGCAGCTGTTCCACCTTTTTTTTGACATTCAGCAATGACTTGCAATGTCATAGTGGTTTTACCAGAAGACTCTGGCCCATATATTTCAATCACTCTCCCCTTTGGCAATCCTCCTATCCCTAATGCGATATCCAAACCTAATGAACCGGTAGAGATTGTATCCATTTTCTTGATTTTAGCATCACCCATTCGCATAACAGAGCCTTTACCAAATTGTCTTTCTATCTGACTTAATGCTGCTGTTAAAGCTTGCTTTTTATTATCGTCCATTTCTTTCTCCACAAATATTTATTCATTGTATGCCGAAATAATCTTACAAAACAATCTTACAAATAGATGGTCATATAAGCTTCGTTCAGCCTCAGGGGTATTGCTACTCATACTACACCTACTTATACAGGTAGGCAAATTGTTTTTCAATTTATTTCCAAAGGGTTAAAACTTATAATCCATACGAATATATCGGCATATATAAGATACTTAAAAGAGACTAATACTTACATTTATTTGAGATTCACGTAAAATACGCTATAACTTCAACATCAAACAGTCATTAATTTATTTTATGTCTATTATCATCAAAACACCTGATCAGATAGAAAAGATGCGTATTGCCGGAAAACTGACCGCAGATGTGCTCGAAATGATTGCGCCTCATATTAATAAAGGTGTTACCACAAACGAACTAAACCAAATTTGCCATGACTTCATTGTTAATGAACAAGAGAGTATACCAGCACCTTTGGATTATCATGGTTTTCCTAAATCAATTTGTACTTCGATTAATCATGTTATTTGTCATGGTATTCCAAATGACAAAAAGTTAAAAGATGGCGATATTATTAATGTCGACATCACCGTAATAAAAGACGGCTATCATGGTGATAGCTCTGTTATGTTTACCGTCGGAAAACCTACTATATTAGCAAAACGACTAATCGAAACAGCTCAAGAGTGCCTTAATATTGGAATAAACATGGTAAAGCCGGGAGTTCTATTAGGCGATATAGGTTACGCCATTGCCAAGCACGCACATGAAGAGCGATTTAGTGTGGTACAAGAATACTGTGGTCATGGCATTGGCGAAAGTTTCCATGAAGACCCACAAGTTTTACATTATGGCGTCAGAGGTACTGGAGTTGAATTAAAAGAAGGCATGATTTTCACAATCGAACCAATGATCAATGCGGGTAAAAGACATTCTAAAGTACTCAAAGATGACTGGACCGTTGTCACTAAAGACAAAAGTTTATCGGCACAATGGGAGCATACTTTGTTGGTTACAGAAACAGGTGTCGATGTTCTAACCTTACGTTCTGGCGAAATAATTTAGGAGTTCCCGTTCACATTGAGGAACCTTATATTCAGCGACTCATATTTAGAACCTCATATTCCGAATCTCACAATGAATAATCTCACAACAAAGAACCTAATATTGAAAAATTTCGCATTTGAAAATATTAGGCTACTATTAATTATCATTGTAAAATTATAGTTAATGATGACTCAATCAAAATTAATTAGTCGCCCTAAAACGCTCTCATTAGATTTAACCGATGTTAAAGACTCATCATTGCTAAGCGGTTTAAAAAATTACCACAATCAATCAACTGATATTCTATTAAACGCTTTCATTCAAAATACCAACATCTCTGAATTAATTTTACTTCGCGCCAAACACATCGATGTCCTTCTTAAAAAACTATGGCAATATCTATCACTACCTGAATCAATTGCTTTAATCGCGGTGGGCGGTTACGGTCGAGCGGAATTACACCCTCAATCTGATATTGATTTACTCATTTTAAATGAAAAAAAAATCACTAAAATCGACAGTGAAAAGATAGAAAAATTCATTACATTACTTTGGGATATTGGTCTTATTATTGGCCATTCTGTTAGAAATATAAAACAGTGCATAGATATTGCAACAGATGACATTACCGTCGCAACCAGTTTAACTGAAGCTCGTTTATTGATTGGTGAACTTYTACATTTTGATTCATTAATGACACAAACAGCACCTAATAAAATATGGGATGCYTCCTCATTTYTAAAAGCYAAAGTGCTWGAAAAACGARCWCGTTATGAAMGRTTTGATGGCTCRTCTTTYGATTTAGAACCTAATATWAAATCTAGCCCCGGYGGATTAAGAGATATCCACYTAGTCGGYTGGTTAGCWCAAAGGTGCTACTACCCAAAAACTTTGCCAATATTAATAAAAGACAAACTCATTTCAAAACGAGAATATTATACTTTAATAAAGTCTCAATTATTTTTATGGAAGGTCAGATTCGCATTACACACTGTTTGCGGAAAACCAGAAGATCGATTGCTATTTGATCATCAAAAAAAGACAGCCGAATTAATGGGCTTTAAGGATAGCAAAGGTAAACTCGGCGTTGAAAAAATGATGAAACGTTATTACCGCAGTGTATTGGTGATTAGAAATGTCACTGAACTTCTTGTAGAGCTGATGAAAGAAGGTGTTAATCAACCTTCCGACTCCAATATCCTAAACCTAATTAATCTCGGTTCAAAACCAAAGACTACTAATGTAGATTCGAATTATCAAATAATCGACAATCGATTAGATGCGATAAATCCAAAATTATTTTCCAAGAAACCTAGCGAGCTTTTGGACGTTTTTCAAGTGTTAGCAAAGATGCCAAGTTTAGATGGTTTAACCGCTAAAACGCTTCGTTCTATTCGCGCATCTAGAAGTAAAATCAATAGTAAATTTCGTAAAAACACAGAACAAAAAAAATCTTTTTTAGCGTTTTGGTCGATTAACCATCAATCAGCTAAAGCAATGTTTTTAATGAAGCGAAGTGGGATCTTAGCTGTCTATTTACCAGAATTTAGAAAAATCACTGGGCAAATGCAATATGACATGTTTCATAGTTATACAGTCGATGAGCATACACTATTTTTATTACGCAATTTGACTGACTTTACCAATGATAAGAATAAAATTAAATTTCCTTATTGCCATGAAATAATGTCTAAACAAAAACATCCTGAACTAATTTATCTTGCTGGTTTGTTTCATGACATTGGTAAAGGTCGCGGTGGCGATCATAGTGAGATAGGCGAAAAAATTGCTATTAAATTTTGTATGGAACATGACTTTGACCAAGAAAGTACAAAAATGATATCTTGGCTGGTGGCTAATCATCTTATGATGTCGCTTATCTCACAAAAAAGAGATACATCAGATCCCAAAGTTATTGGTGATTTTGCAGATATAGTGGAGAATAAACACAGATTAGAACTGCTTTATATTTTAACGGTTGCGGATATAAGAGCGACTAGCAAATCTCTTTGGAATTCTTGGAAAGATGCATTACTAAAAGATCTCTATTTAAATACATTAGCGGTTTTAGAGAGTCGTAATGAGGACTCGCCCGAGACTATTAATATTAAACCATTATGGTATATCAACAGAAAAATAGCAAAATCACAATTACTTGAGCAAGGATATACATCTCAGGATATTGACGAGTTATGGGAACTGCTTGGTAATCACTATTTTTCTAAGCGATCTGTAGAAGCCGTTCTCTGGCAAACGAAAATAGTATTAGATGCTAAGGAAACAAAAACAACATTAGTCGGCATTAGAAAAAGTGGTGAAAGAAATAGTAATGAGATTTTTATCTATACCAAAGATAAAGATGATCTTTTTGCTAACCTCACCGCCACCTTAAATCAGTTAGGGCTAAATATTTATGGCGCACATATTTATACCGATAAAAACGGCTATTGTTATGATAGTTTTTTCTTTTTAAACGATAGCGACAAAATAGTAAAAGATATCGACTTTCAAAATAAAATAGTTGACACAGTAAAATCAAATATATTAGAAGAAACAAAACAAAAGGTTTCTAGAAGAATGCCGAGGCAAATAAAACATTTTGATGTTGATACAAAAATAAGCATTTCTAATGATGAATCAACTCAGCATTCCAGAGTCGATATTGTGGCGAAAAACAAACCTGGATTATTGGCATCAGTCGGTCGAGCTTTTGCAAAAAATGAAATAAAAATACATGATGCAAAAATTACCACGCTGGGTGAAAAAGTGGAAGATTCGTTTTTAATTACAGACAAAGCGAATAAGGCGATAACCGATAGTGAAACTCAAAAACAAATTATTGAAACTTTAAACCGTTATTTAAATTAAAAATTTTATATCCAACTTAATCTAACCGATTGGAAATATCAAAATGAGCACACTACAAACAACGATTGAACAAGCCTTTGAAAATMGAAAGCAACTTTCTGCCAACAATGTAGAGSCGTCAGTAAAGGAAGCTATTCTCGATACMATCGATCKTTTAGATTCAGGCGAGTTAAGAGTGGCAGAGCCTAAACCTGAAGGTGGATGGTTAGTGAATGAATGGGCAAAAAAAGCGGTTTTACTTTCATTTTTAATTCGAGACAATCACAAAATCGATGCGGGTCATACCTGTTACTTTGATAAAGTGCCTCTAAAGTATGCGCAAACCAGTCAACAAGCATTTGAACAAGCGGGAGTTAGAGTTGTACCCCAAGCGATTGTTAGAAAGGGTAGTTTTGTTAATAAAAATGTGATCTTGATGCCAAGTTATGTGAATATAGGTGCGTATATTGACGAAGGAACCATGGTCGATACTTGGTCGACGGTTGGTTCATGCGCACAAATTGGAAAGAACGTGCATCTATCAGGCGGTGTCGGTATTGGTGGCGTATTAGAGCCATTGCAAGCAAGCCCGACCATTATTGAAGACAATTGTTTTATTGGTGCTCGAAGTGAAATAGTTGAAGGGGTGATTGTCGAAAAAGGATCGGTCATTTCAATGGGTGTATTTATTGGCCAAAGCACTAAAATATTTAATCGAGCAACAGGTGAAATAACTTATGGTCGAGTCCCTGCCGGTTCAGTGGTAGTTTCAGGAAGTTTACCATCGAAAGATGGCAGTTATAGTTTATACTGTGCGGTCATTGTTAAACAGGTTGACGAAAGAACACGTTCGAAAACTTCAATCAACGAATTATTAAGAATGGAGTAAGATGATGTCTGCAGAAGTCCATATGTTCGGAATAAAAAATTGCGATACCGTTAGAAAAGCCATCCGCTGGTTAGCTGAAAGAGAAATAGATTCGCAATTCTACGATCTCAAAACCGAAGAATTGGCTGATGAATTAATTATCGAATGGTTAGATCACGTTGGAGAAGATAAATTAATCAATCGACGCGGATTAACTTGGCGTAAAATTGATGCAGAAGATAAAATTTTAAACAATCAAGAAGCTTATATTTCTTTAGTGAAAAAATATCCAACCGTAGTAAAACGCCCTGTCGTTTTTAATGGTAAGTTCTGGAGTGTGGGTTTTAAACCCGATGAATGGAACGATATGTTTTTGTAGTCAGGAACCATAAATATTATGTCTATCGATAATCAATATTCAAAGACTAATCCATCAACTCTAGAAATTGCAATACAGTTAATCAGCCGTGAATCCGTCACGCCTGAAGATGCGGGTTGCCAAGACTATATTCAATCGTTACTACAAACATCTAAATTTAAATTTGAACAGATGAATTTTGAAGACACTAAAAATCTTTGGGCTATTAGGGATAACTCAAAGTCCGCTGATGAACCTGTTTTTTTATTCGCTGGGCATACTGATGTTGTTCCGTCTGGGAACTTAAGTAAATGGAATACACCTCCTTTTGAACCGACGATTATCGATGGTGTTCTTTACGGGCGCGGGACTGCTGATATGAAAGGTTCGATTGCCGCGATGATATCATCCACAAGAAAGTTTGTTGAAGACTATCCCGAACATAAAGGAAGCATCGCTTATTTGATTACTAGCGACGAAGAAGGACCTTTTATTAACGGTACTATTCGAGTTGTTGAAGAGCTGATTAAAAGAAAACAAAAAGTCGACTATGCCATCGTCGGAGAACCCTCCTCTACCGAGCAACTTGGCGATATCATTAAAATTGGAAGACGTGGCTCCTTAACCGGTTGGTTAAAAATTCATGGTAAACAAGGCCATGTTGCTTATCCTCATCTGGCTGAAAATGCGATTCATATTGCGGCAGACTTTATTGAAGATGTCAGTAAAATTGAATGGGATAAAGGCAATGAAAATTTYMCGCCYACTAGTTTRCAAATAACWAATGTRAAATCTGGAGAAGCATCTAATGTCATWCCCGGCGARATAGATGTCGAATTTAACTTYCGATTTTCGACTGAATTCACTGTAGARGSWTTRCAAGMWAAAATGCAAWCMWTGATWGAYAAACAYTGTRATCATGYRGAWCTWRWKTGGAARATAAATGGWGAGCCMTTTATTACGCAATCTAAAGAACTGATCGATGCTACTCGCTCTGCCATTAAACAAGTTTGTAATATTGAGACATCTGCGCAAACAAGTGGAGGCACATCAGATGGACGTTTTATTGCGAAAATGGGAGCACAAATTGTCGAGGTAGGCCCTATAAATAAAACCATCCATCAAGTTAATGAATGTGTGATTGTCGATGATCTAGATAAGTTAGCAAAAATATATTATCAGATCCTAAAAAATCTATTATTAGATCCTGAAAAAACACTGACCAATTAAAAGAACCTAAAATGACAATTACTTGGCAACAATCTATCGGTTTAGACTCTCAGCATCTTTGCGACTTTAAGTTTGGATTCGAATCAAAAAAACTTAATCCTCAAATTAATAGTCTAATCAAAAATGATCTTGAAAACCTGTTTGCACAGGCGAAACTGGATAACGTAGAAATGACGATCATCAGTGACTTTCGCAATTTTGATAAACAACTAACCATTTGGAACGATAAATGGAGAGGTTACCGACCGGTTTACTCAAAACAGGGGCGGCCATTAAATATTGATAAAATGTCGTCCATAGAAAAATACAAATCAATTGCTCTTTGGTCCGCATTACCCGGGTTAAGTCGACATCATTGGGGAACTGATCTGGATGTATTTTCTAAAGAGGCTGTTGAACAAGGTTATGACGTTCAATTGACTGAAGAAGAGTTTTCTAAAAATGGGATATGTGCAAGATTAAACCAATGGCTAGACGACAACTTAGAAAAGTTTGGATTTTTCAAACCATATAATGAGTTTAAAGGCGGGGTCGCAGTAGAGCCTTGGCACATATCCCATATAAAACAAAGCCAGTTAATATTAGATAACTTTGATTTTCATGAATTCCGCCAGCACTTAATTAAAAGTGACATTTGTGAGAATGAATTCATCATTCAAAAACTGGCTCACTATAAAGAATTTTATTTCGAGAACATATGTAAAGGTACGGACAATCAATGTTAGGTATTATAATCACCATACTCATTTTTGCATTCCTTATAGGCGGAATAATGACTCTGCTAAAAAATAAGGATTTTAAAATTCCCAAAGATTACGATCCGTCAAAATCCGGTTATAAAGATGAGGATGACGATGACACCTCTGGCTATTGATAAGCTTACCTTAYCGAGATATCCAAAAACATCCGATCAATCACTTCGTGCTTGGAACGCGGCTGATGAATATCTTATTGATCATGTTATTGAAAATATAACCCTAGATAAATCATCTAAAGTTCTCATCATCAATGATCAATTTGGTGCGTTAACCTGTAGCTTATCTGAATCTTTACCTGTTTGCTGGAGTGATTCTTTTCTTTCTAGAACCGCCATTGCAGAAAATTTGAAAACAAATAAGCTACCTGAAAAAATTAGTTTTATTGAACGACTAGAAAATATCACTCAAGCTGAGATTTGTTTTGATTTAGTTATTATACGTATCCCAAAACATAACAGCTTACTAGCATTTCAACTAAGTTCTATCGTCAAATTCATTAATCATAATACTGTTATTCTTGTATCTGGAATGACAAAAGAAATCCATAATTCAACCATATCATTATTTAATAAATACATTGGAGAAACGACCACTTCGTTAGCAAAGAAAAAAGCCCGATTGATATTTTCAAAACCATCTTCTACACCTAAAGTATCTAATGAGAATCTGAAAGATATTAAAATTTATCAATTAGAAAATTACAATGTCAAAAGTTATGGGTTACCAGGTGTATTTTCCAGAGAAAGTTTGGATATCGGTAGTCGAGTACTTTTAAATTACCTACCTGAAACAAAAGAAAATCAAAAACTAATTGATTTAGGCTGTGGTACTGGAATACTTGGAACAATTGTAGCCAAAGACAACTCGACTTTGAATCTTACATTTTGTGATGAATCATTTTTGGCGGTAGAAAGCGCAAAAATAACTTACGAAAAGAACATAGGACGTAGCGCAGAATTTTATGTCACCGACGTTTTAGCAGGCTTAGATAACAACCATTACGATCATATCCTTTGTAACCCACCATTCCATCAGCAAAATGTCCAAACACTTTCCATCGCCAATAAAATGTTTAAACAATCTGCACTAAAATTGAGAGATAGAGGCGAACTTAGAGTCGTCGCAAACCGGCATTTGAAATATCGCCCGATGCTAAGTCAATACTTCAAAAACGTTAAAATCATTTCTGACGACTCAAAATTTGTTGTTTGGTTAGCCACATATCCCATAAAAACACAAAAAACAGTTCTAGACCACCCCAATTCTAAACAGCCATTAAAGACATAATCATCACTTTAAAAACCAGCTCCAATAAAATATGGCAAACAGAGAAACTAAAATAATTCCTGCTACATTAAACACTATGCCATATTTTGCCATGGTTTTAATATTCACCGCACCACTGCTCATCGCGATTGCATTAGGAGGCGTAGCAATCGGAAGCATAAAAGCATAGCTAGCACAGATGCTAGCAACGATCATAAACAAACGTGTGTCTAATCCATTTTGTTCCGTGACGGCGTAAATAACAGGTAAAATCATTGAAATTAAAGCTGTATTGCTTGTGATTTCGGTGGTAAATATCACCAGTGTAGCAATCATAATCAGCAATAAATCAGGTGGTAAGTGGGTCACTGCTTGTAAGGTTCTGGCTAACTCGTCGGCTAAACCAGTACTGGTAAATGCCATTGCTATTGAAAAACCGGCACCAAACAAAAAGATAATTTCAAATGGTATTTTTTTAGTGTCTTCCCACTTTAAAATATTGAAGGGTGGAAAAAACATGGATAAACCAAACGCTAATAAAATGCCTTTTTCGTTTAACCCTAAGCCTGCGTAGTAGGGTTCAATTGAAGCATTAGCAAACAATAAAACAATTAAACTAATTAACACAAAAATAACTTTTAGCTGATCATTAGTTAAAACACCTAAACTATTTTGAGATTCTAATTTATCGCCTGATGTTCCTAACGACAACACCCAACCGACAAAGATAAACATGACAACGGCTAATGGAGCCATCATAACTACCCATTGCATAAAAGGTATTGGTTCAATGGCTAAATCATCCAGTATGCCAAACAAGATTAAATTTGGCGGTGTTCCAATCGGTGTCATAATGCCACCGATGCTAGCTCCATATGCAATTGCCAACGCAAACCGCATTTTTAATCTCAACTCTTTTGACAAAAACAAAGCCAACGGCATCAGCAATAACGTCGTTGTGGAATTTGATAAAAAGGAACTTAAGATGCCAGAAGTAAACGCCAACGCATAAATCATTCCTCTAATGGTATTGGGGAAAATTTGTAGTATTTTTGTCGAAATAACTTTATGCAAAGCTGTTTTTTCAACAGCTATCGCCAACATAAAACCACCCAAAAATAGAAATATAATCGATTTAGCATAATTAGGCGTAACTACATTTGTCTCAACTATGCCAAAACTTGGAAACAAAATAATWGGCAATARAGAAACAACGCCTAGAGGTAAAGCTTCATTACTCCATAAAATAACCATGCTAATAACAATAGCCAATAAGGCGGCTTGTTCATGGGTTAACAATAAAGAGAATATAAAATATGCAACAATTCCGACAAAAATAGATTTTAATAAATTTKTTTTCTGCTTAYTCATACATTTACCAAAAAGGGTTTAAAGAATMATTGCCAAATTTAAAGATAATGGAGAGCTATATCTTGCAGCAACTCGTCATTTGAAATGATTGACTAATACTAGAACGTTGATTTTCTTAAGTGAAAATTAGTTTACAGATTTWMWYWKTRKWSTYTKKMTRKWSYKYMATMMTWACACCCCATAAATCATGCTCATCTGAATGAATAATTTGCACCCACAATTGATCACCAGGTTTAACATCAAACTCGTCGGTTAAATGCACAACACCATCTATTTCAGGCGCATCCATATAGCTTCGAGCTACCGCACCATCGGCATGAACTTCATCAACAAGCACATAAAACTCTTGTCCAATTTTGGCTTTTAGTTTTTCTTTGCTAATTTCAGCTTGTACCGCCATAAATTTTTCTAAACGAATTTGTTTTACCGCTTCATCTACAGGATTAGGCAATTCATTAGCTACCGCACCTTTGACTGGCGAATAAGCGAAACATCCCACTCGATCAAGTTGAGCCTGCCTTAAAAATTCCAACAATTCCTCAAACTCTTCCTCAGTTTCACCTGGAAAACCAACAATAAACGTAGAGCGTATCACCAGTTCTGGGCAGACTTCGCGCCATGACTTGATTCTTTCTAGTGTTTTCTCGATATTGCCCGGACGTTTCATCAGCTTCAAAATTCTTGGACTGGCGTGTTGAAAGGGAATATCTAAATATGGTAGTAACTTACCTTCCGCCATCAATGGAATTAAATGATCTACGCTGGGATAAGGGTAAACATAATGTAACCTCACCCAAACTCCCATTTTGCTAAGTTGCTGACAAAATTCCAGTAAGCGAGTCTTAACCGGCATACCATCCCAGAATCCTGTACGATATTTTAAATCAACACCATAAGCCGACGTATCCTGAGAAATTATCAATAACTCCTTAACCCCAGCATTAACTAGCCTTTTAGCCTCACTTAACACGTCGCCAATCGGACGAGAATCTAAATCGCCACGCATTGACGGGATAATACAAAAAGTACAACGATGATTACAGCCTTCAGAAATCTTCAAATAAGCGAAATGCTTAGGGGTTAATTTAACCCCATGATCAGGCACAAGACTGACAAAAGGGTCGTGTTTTGGCTTAGGAATAAATTGATGGACTTGATTTAACACTTCATCATAAGCATGAGGCCCTGTCACGCCTAATACATTCGGATGAATTTCAGTGATATCATTCTCTTTAGCACCAAGGCACCCAGTAACGAGCACCTTGCCATTTTCAGCTAAAGCTTCGCCAATGGTATCCAACGATTCTTTAACCGCTGAATCAATAAATCCACAGGTATTGACGATGACTAATTCAGCGTCTTTATAGGTCGGGACTACATCGTAGCCTTCGGTTTTCAATTGTGTGAGGATTCTTTCTGAGTCAACTAGGTTTTTAGGGCAACCTAGTGAAATAAAGCCTATTTTGTTTGAAACTTTTTCTTTCATCAATTTAATCTTTAGTTTATATGCGAACGATGCGATTTCTATTTTATCAAATTACTTGGTTCCCATCTATCCAACATGAGTTTATTTTTCTATTGTTATCTAAAAAAAGCATATTAGCTCTAAGCCCTTCAGATAAAGAACCATATTGATGAGCTATTCCTAAAAATTCCGCTGGATTTTTTGAAGCTAAATTAATCGCTTCAATTTGATCTATTTGTAACATCTTTTCTGCGTTGAGCACCGCTGTATGCATATCCAAAGCCGAACCCGCTAAGCGCCCATCAGAATCGGTCAAGGTCAAATTATTACGAGTAATTCTTCCGTCAAAAAATTCAAAACTTTTTTCATTTGAGCCAACCGGAGGCATCGCATCAGTGACTAGCACTAATTTTTTATTCATTTGGTAGGCTAAATGAGCAGAATCCGGATGGACGTGAACACCATCTAATATTATGCCGGAAAAACAATTTTTAGCCAAAATTGCTGCACCAACCATTCCGGGTTCTCTCGAAGTAAAGGGCGACATAGCATTAAACAAATGTGTGAATCCCGTTGCTCCGGCATTAATTGCTTGGTTAGTTTGTTCAAAGGTGGCATTGCTATGACCTAAGCTAACGATAATGCCACTCTCAACTAAATCTCTAATTTGATCATTACTGATATTTTCAGGCGCTAAYGTGATTAATACTWTTCCTAAGTCTTTTCTTTTTAAAATAGATAATTCTTCATCCGCTATTTCGCGAATAAAGGACTCAGTATGCACTCCTTTTTTTTCTTTGGATAAAAAAGGTCCTTCAAAATGGATACCTAAAACACCTGGGTGATTAAGTTCTAATGCTTCAGCAACGGCATCTGCGGCCATTTTCATTTTTATAACGGAATCAGTTATCAGAGTTGGTAACCATCCGGTCGTACCAAATTGTTGATGAGCTTCGCCTATTTTTTTTATTGTTTCAAAGGTTGGTGATTGATTAAATAATAAACCGCCACCGCCATTGACTTGGATATCAATATATCCTGGAATTAACAATCCTTTTTCAATCGATACATAAGATGTGCAATTTTTTATTTTTATTATCTTTCCATCTATAAAAAAAACAGATTGATTAGACAAGACTTCTTTCCCATTAAAAAGTCTCTCAACATTGAGTTGTTTAGTTTCCATGTTTAACTTGAAATGCTAACAATTTCTTCCTTGGTTACTTTTAAAACAAACTTACCACGCTCATTTTTATCCAATGTTCCGATAGCCACCTTGGCATCATGGGTAAAAAACAACCGCCCTTTCCTTTTCAGTAAATCAGCTAATAATTCTTGTTTTTCTTCAATAAGCAATTCAGGGAAGCGATCATAACCCATAGTAATAGGCACATGAACCCAAGGCTCTCCCGGTATTAAATCAGCACAAAATACTATTGGGCCATTGGGCATAGTAACTTCAGTTAACATCATTCCTGGCGTGTGGCCATCGCTGAAATGAAATGAGTAATCGCTTCCAAGTAATTCTGAATGTGAAGAGTCAACAATAATAACATTTGAATTTTCTTTCAGTTTATCCAAAATGACGGGAATAAATGATGCTTTATCTCTCGAATGAGGCGCATAAGCTCTATCCCAAGCTTTTTTACCGACTAATATTTTTGCATTTGGAAAGAGCAACTCTGGTTCTTCGCCCTCTTGCCATTCGCTCAATAATCCACCGATATGATCAAAATGCAAATGTGAAAGAACTAAAATATCTATATCTTGGTGCGTCAGTCCTATTTTTTCTAATGAAACTAATAAAACATGATTGGATTCAACAATTCCAAAACGCTCTTTCATCTTTGGTTCAAAAAATGCGCCAATCCCCACTTCTAAAAGAATATTTCTAGTATTACCATTTGTAAGAGTTTCTTGAATTAATAAACAACGACAAGCTAAATCTATTCGATTGAACTGATCGACTTCAACCCACTTTTGCCACATTCCTTTAGGTGCGTTACCAAACATCGCACCGCCATCTAATTTCTGACTATTGCCATTTAATGAGGTAAGTTTCTTGATTGATTTTATCATTATCTGAAATTACGCCGTAACCGAGTCAGAGCTTTCAATTTTTGCTATTTTGAAATGTGTGATCCCATAGGCGATTGAAATAAATGGACTAGCAATATTAAAAAAGCAAAAAGGTAAATAAACCAATGTTGGTACACCTAAAGTTGCAGCCATATAAGCGCCACAAGTATTCCAAGGAATTAGTACGGAAGTCATAGTTGCGCTGTCTTCCAGAGTTCTTGAAAGATTCTTGGCATCAAGCCCTCGCCTTGCAAATTCAGCTCGATACATTTTACCCGGTAATACAATCGCTATATATTGATCGCCCGCCATTATATTGGTGCCTATACAGGTTGTCACAACCGCTGTAATTAATGAGCCTGTACCTTTAACCAAAGTAAGAATTGAATTAACTATTCTTTGTAGTAAACCGATGGTTTCTAATACGGCACCGAATGTTAACGCGGTTAATATTAACCAGATGGTATTCATCATGCTCCACATACCGCCACGCGATAATAGTGCATCAACGCCAGCATCGCCAGAATCAGATACATAACCGTTAGACATTGCTCGCCAGACAGCATCAAGTGTATTGTGCAAATTAGAGTGAGGTTCAAAGTTAAACTTATATTCCTTACCATCAATCATCGCTATCAAGCTTTGATCCATCTTAGGATCATCAATTTCTATCATCACATCTTTAGTCGATTTATTTTGCAGAGTCAGCGACACGCTAAGCATATTATTAGAATCGCTATTTTTTACACTATTAACACTGCATTGACTAAAATCTTGCGTTCTAACAACAGGTGAACACTCATATTTATAAGCTTCTATACTTCGCTCAAGCACTTGAGGTTGAAAAATAACCGCAAAAATACATCCCAGCAAAGAACCGACTAACAAAGTTAAAAAAGCCGGTACTTTTTTAAATGCCAATACCAAAACGACTAACAACGGAATAAGCGCAACAATTGAAATATTAAATTGCTCATCTAAAATAGTAAGCGTATTGCCTAAACTAGCTGGCTCATCATTATAATCTTGAGTAAAACCGATAATCGTAAATATGATTAAAGCCAGCAGAATACTAGGGCCTGTTGTCCAAACCATATGTTTAATGTGGGTAAATAAGTCAGTACCGGCTACTGCTGGAGCTAAATTGGTTGTATCGGAAAGTGGTGACATTTTATCGCCAAAATAAGCACCCGAAATAATAGCACCAGCGGTTATGCCCATAGACATATCGAGTCCAGCAGCGATCCCGATTAATGCGACACCAACCGTTCCGGCAGTCGTCCATGAGCTACCAATACTGATAGAAACCATCGCGCAAATTAGACAAGTCGCCACATAAAAAATACTAGGATCTAAAATCTGTAAACCAAAATAAACCATCGTCGGCACGGTTCCAGATATAATCCAACTGCCAATTAACGATCCAACCATCATTAAAATAAGGATGGCTCCATAAGCTGTAGAAACGCCCTTCTTAATCCCTGTTTCAATTTCATCCCATGTGTAACCATTTTTAAATCCAATTAAAGTGGCTACAGCAGCAGCTAAGATCAGAGCAATTTGATTGGCTCCGTAGGATGAATCTGAGCCATAAAAATAAACTGACACAGCCAGCATTATCATTAAGAAGACTAGAGGAATTAAAGCATCTAACATGCTTGGTTGTTGTTTTAGAGGCTGTTTTTTTAAGCCGTTCGATTCAGTTTGGTTAGTTTCAGTAGTCATATTACTTCACATACGCCTTATTTTTATTGTCATTTAAATCCCAAAAGCGGTCTCTTAATCGAGTTGCTCTAGAAACCATTGGCTGTTTTTGTCCTTTTATAAAAACTTGTTCTGCATTGGTTGTGACTTCCATCGGATCACCATCCCATATCACCACATCCGCTTCCATTCCCACTTTTATCTGACCATAATTTTTAATTCCAAAAACTTCTGCGGTATTAATCGTCATTGCTTTTAGAGCTTCTTCTGCAGGTAAACCGTGAGATACGGCATTTCCTGCTGACTGACGTACTAAATATCCATTGTGTGTAGACTGCATACCAGTAAATACCATTTTCACACCAGCATTATGTAAAATACTAGCAGCATCAATACGACTAGAAAGTGAAGAAAAAGAATTCGGTAAATTACTTATTGGATCAATAATCACTGGCACATTGGCTCGAGCAATTTCATTAGACACCACCCAAGCCTCTGAAGCGCCTTGAAGTACTATTTTAATATTATGTTTTTTAGCCAGCGCTATCATTCTTATAATGGAATCACTGCGATGTACGTTAATTATTAATGGGATTTTCCTTTCTAAAACAGGTTTAAGCGCATCTAAATCGGCAATTGATAATGAAAAATGTGATTCAAAACCAGGTTCAAAACGTCGTCGATTATGCCGTAAATAATTAGCATCCTCTAACGCTTTATCTAAAGCCATGTGAGCGGCCGCTCTAGAGCCACCGTTAAACTCGGCACCACTTACACCATAGAGAACATGTTGTGCAATGTTTTCAGATATCATTCCGGTCATATCCGATAATAATGCAATCGCAGAACTGCTTCCCGCAAAAATAGAGTTTCCAAAGCCTGGAACAACAATTGCTCTGGTTAATCCATTAATTCGGTTTTGTGGGATTAATGTTGATCTAAAGTTAATCGCTGGTGCAATATTGAATGAAGCACCTACGCCTTCTTGTTCAGTAGTATGATCAACCGTACTAGAAGCAGCGCTAATCTCTACTAAGCCCATCTGAGTATTAGCATTAATTAAACCGGGCGTTAAATGTTGACCTTTTGCATCAATGACTTCAACATTTGAGTTCCCGGATAAATTTTTACCAAGTTCCATAATAAAACCGTCACTAATTAATACATCGGTACTATTTAACACACCCACTTCACTAGCTGTATGAACTGTGGCATTTTTAATTAGATAATCTTTCGCAATCACATTAATCGCTAATAAGCTTAATATCAAAGAAGTCGTCAACTTAACAATTAACTTATGAATTAACTTATAATTATTCATAGTCTGACTCCTTCTGGATCGATTATTCCTAAATCAAAGTCACTCACTGGTTGAAATTCGCTATCGTATCGGTCATAAGTTAAAACGCCGTCAATAAAAACCTTTTCAGCTTTCGCGTATACGCTTAAAGGATTGTGTGACCAGATAACAATATCAGCCATCATATTTTCCTTTAAACTTCCGGTTTTATCACCAACACCTATCGCTTTTGCCGCATTAGAAGTGATCCAAGCTATCGCGTCTTTCACTTCAATAGATAAACCATTTTTGTTACCTGCTGCCATTGCTTTAGCGGTTTCTTGATTTAAATGCTGAATACCAATAGCGGAATCTGAGTGAATAATCGCGCACGCCTTAGCATTGTGAACCATAGCCGCATTTTCTCTTACATGATCAAAAGCTTCATGTTTAAATCCCCACCAGTCTGCCCATACTGCAGAACAAATATTTTCTTTAGCTAAGACATCAGCAATTTTGTATGCTTCAATCGCATGATGAAATGCCGAAATCTTATAACCAAACTCCTTGGCAATATCAATCATTACCATCATTTCTTCAGCTCTATAACAGTGGTTATGGACAAGAATATTTCCGCGTAATACTTCAGCTAATGTATCTAATTGTAGATCTCTAGCGGGCTTGTCTAATTCCTTTTTAGAACCGAGTGACTCAGTATATTTATCCCATTTAGCAAGATATTCCTCCGCTTTAATCCAAGCCATTCGATAACCTGCAACATTTCCCATTCGCGTGGAAGGTGCTCTGCCCTTGTTACCGTAAACCCTTTTAGGATTTTCACCGCACGCCATTTTTAAAGAATGAGGTGCGTCAGGAAACTTCATCGCTTGAACATTCTTAGCGTTTACATTCTTTAAAGTCACCCCTCGACCACCAATTAGGTTTCCAGAACCGGGTAGGACTTGAAAAGTAGTCACGCCACCAGCAAGCGCCAAAGGCATTGCGGGATCTTGTGTCCAAACAGAATGTTCTGCCCAAACCTCAGCGGTAACCGGCGCCGTCATTTCATTGCCATCTTGGGTACTTTCAATCCCCGGTGACGAATAAACGCCCATGTGTGAATGAACATCAATAATGCCCGGTGTGACCCATTTTCCGGAACCATCGATACGCTCCACATCTGCAGGAATGAAAAAATTATTACCAACAGCTTTGATCAGACCATTTTCAACTAAAACCGAAGCATCTCTATATTCTATTCCGGTCCCGGTTAATACCGTTGCATGCTCAATAACAAAAGCTTTGGATGGTGCTGAAATATAAGTTGATGGAAATGCTTGTGATTGTTTTTGTTGATCCGCTTTACTGGCATCATCCGATTGACATGCAATCAAACTGGTCATTAAAAATAATAAAAAGAAAAATCTTAGATGTTTTTTTAAAGGCAAAGGTAATACTCCTCGATGCATTGAAAAATCGTACAAAATCTGAGCCTTCGACTCAAATTTTGTACAAATTAAATAGACTTGAAATTAACCTACTTAAACTAAACGACTAAATCTAACCCAAAATAAGGTTAAGAATTTTGATTCCTAAGAAGTTATCCAAAACGGTGACTAAGAAAATAATGCCTAGTAATGGAGGACAGATATAGCCGATTGCAAAGCTTACATACCTCTGCAAAACACCCGGCTGCATGGTCGCATCACCATTAGACATTTCTAAATTAAAGTTTTCTTTTTTCCAAACATATGCTGTAAATACGGCAATCAAAAAACCACCTAATGGTAAGAATGTATCACTCGCAATTAGGCCTATAAAGGTCATGAAATCCAAAGTACCCGGACCTGGCAAAGTAATAAAAGAAGTCAACCAATCAACCGCACCGTTAGATAACATCGAAGGAATACCGACAATAAAAATAAATATCGCAACTGTCCAAGTAGCCTTAGAACGCCCCATATTCTTTTCATCAACCATATAGGCTGTTGGTACTTCTAATAAAGAAATGGTTGAAGTAAATGCTGCAAAAGACAATAGTAAGAAAAATAACCCTCCCACAACAACACCTAAAGTAGCTCCCATTGCTTCAAAAACACCTGGTAAGGTCACAAATATCAAACCAGCTCCGCCATTTGTTTCAATGCCTTGAGAGAATACAAATGGAAATATCATAAACCCAGCTAAAGTTGCAACGCCTACATCCATTAARGTGATAGMSGCYGCYGCGCCAACAATATCTTCTTTCTTAGAAACATAGCTACCGTAGGTAATCAACGCGCCCATACCTAATGACAAACTAAAAAACGCTTGACCTAATGCTGAGTATACGACTTGACCGGTTATCTGAGAAAAATCAGGAACTAAATAGAATCGTATTCCATCCATCGCGTTCGGTAACGTCAAGGCATAAGCAATTAAAGCAAGAATCATTACAAATAACGTCGGCATTAAAATTTTTGCGGCCTTCTCTATTCCACCAGAAACACCTTTTGAAACGACATAAGCGGTTCCAGCCATAAAGACAATCGAATAACTACCGACGGTGATCCAATCCTTGGTGAAATCACCAAATTCTTTACCTATGTTGAAGTTGCCCATGACCATTTCAACAAAATAACCAAATGCCCACGCGGCTACAACATTGTAAAAAGAAAGGATTAATACCCCACTAGCCAGTCCTAAATAACCAACAATCGCCCAATTTTTATATCCTAAGGCGTTAAAAGCACCCACCGCATTACGTTGAGTTTTACGCCCTATGCCAATTTCCGCAACCATAACGGGAAAACAAAGAATAAAACAAAAGGCTAAATACATGACAACAAAAGCTGCCCCACCGCCCTGTCCTACTTCAAATGGAAACTTCCAGATATTACCAAGACCAACAGCAGAACCCGCTGCTGCTAAAATAAAGCCTAAACGAGAACTAAAAGCACCTCTATCTGTGGCCATAAACCTTCACCTTTTATTGTTATAGTTTGTCTATCTAGGAGCTTGTCCGAGAACAGGAAATATCCTAGTTTAAAGAAGTCGAGCCAGAGCTTAAACCAACTTGCTCAGCTATCGACAACATCTAAAAGACTAATAAAACCACAAACTTAACCCTATATCAATAACAACACGAAATTAACGATGTAAAACTAAGCAAAATAGTCTCGTTCACGTTGTACTTTCTGCAAATTGTTGTCTATCTTTTAAAGAACCAATAAAAATTCAAATAAACGATTTCTTCGGAGTTTAGATAAATGTTATTAGAGCAAATCCCTGCCTTTTTGAGTTCTATGCAGTCCTTATTTAAATCCGATGAAGCGGTTCAACTCTCTCAATCTCAATATGACCTAATGAGAGAGGCTATTATTGAAGCCACTAAAAAAGAAAATGATAATAACGACCAAGCTCGTTTATACGGTATTCTGGGTAGAATAGGCCGTAGAATGAAAAAAACAGAAAAGAAAACAGACACCCTACATTTTTGGTTTACTGAATATGAATACATCGCAAGTAGCATGATGATGACCTTAAAAGAAAATGATGCCTGTAGACTTGATGATACATTGGCAGACATAAACGAGATCTTTTTAAGAACCCGTCCAAAAAATATTGAGACTATTTCTAATCCAGACGTATCCGATTTTGACAAAAACCGTAGTAATAACAAACGACTTTCAGATAAACAGCAGGTTGTCAGCATCTTTAGTTAATTCAACAAGTGGCTAATCAATAAAATCGGTTAACAATCAAAAGTTTATCTTGATACAATAAGACGTATATACCCATCCCACCTCAAGATGCAGGTTTCAGTGTTCAGCTAGGAAATTTGAACAAGGCGCAGCTCGAAGGGAATGGCTAGCCCTTTCCAAGAGTTGTAACGATGTGCAAGTTTTCTAGCTGAGCACCCGTAGGGCAAGGCTATAAACAACCATCTTCTTTGTTAAGTGATTTTCAGCTAGAATGACTAGCTCAAAAATCACTTGCCTCAAATATGGATGTTTTTAGCCTTGCTGAAACCTGCATCTTGAGGTGGGATGGGTATTAAATCAAATATTTTCATGTGGAATCCTTATGTCTTTTAAAAACACCCGTGCCGTAGTTAGCGGTGGAGCCTCTGGTCTAGGATTAGGCGTTGTTGAACGAATTGTTGCACAAGGTGGCAAAGTGGCCATTTTGGATATTAACGACGAACAAGGCCAACTGATCGCTTCTCGATTTCCTCAACAAATCATCTTTTGCAAAACTGATATTAGTAAAGAAGACGATGTTGATAATGCAGTTGATCTCGCGGCTAAGACATTTGGTTCAATAAATCTCGCTGTCGGCTGTGCAGGAATTTTAGGAGCGGGTAAAATTATCAGTAAAAAAGGCCCAATGCCCGCCGATTATTTTCAAAAAGTCATCGATATTAACTTGATGGGTACTTTTTTGTTAACTCGAGCGGCAGCAAAACATATGCAAAATAACGAACTCCCTGAGCCTGACTCTGAATCCAATCAAGAACGAGGCGTTATCGTTCATACAGCATCAATTGCCGCCTATGAAGGGCAGTTTGGACAGGTCGCATATTCTGCAACAAAATCGGCTATTGTTGGAATGATGCTTCCTTTAGCACGAGAGTTCGCAAGTTCAGCAATTCGTTGCATGGCAATCGCTCCGGGAATGTTTGAAACGCCAATGTTAGCTAAAGTACCAGACGATATTAGAGAAGGTTTGTACAAAGGTATACCATTCCCTTCTCGATTTGGAACAGCGGATGAGTTTGCTAAAATGGTCGAACATATCTTTGATAATCAAATGCTCAATGGTTCTGTAATTAGGCTAGATGGAGCAGCCAGATTACAATAGCTAAGTGAAAAATATCAGCGTACGGCAAATACCCAAGTGCTAGGAAAGCAATAGAAATGCATTACAAACAAAGTAAAAGAATTTTAATAAAAGTTGGCTCGGCTCTGATTTCTCCATCAGGTGTCGGTTGTAGTGCCAAACATACACTGCCAATTGCGCGATTCATACATCAGTGTCAACAAGATGGAAAACAAGTCATTTTAGTTTCTTCAGGAAGTGTTGCTGCGGGCAGACAACATATATCACTTTCGGAAGACAAACCTTCGCTAGCACAAAAGCAGGCCATGGCAGCCGTTGGTCAAAATGCCATGATGAGTAATTGGATCCGATTTTTTGACGCCCCTTGCGCACAAATTTTATTAACACATGCGGATTTAGAAAATCGAGAGTCTTATTTAAATATTCGCAATACTTTAAATGAGCTTTTAGATAATAATATTTTGCCTATCGTTAATGAAAATGATTCCGTCGCTACTGAAGAATTAAAAGTCGGAGACAACGATCGACTAGCGGCAATGGTCGCCATTTTATCTGGAGCCGATCTGTTTATGATCGCATCGGATGTCAATGGTTTATATTCTAGCGATCCAAACTTAAATCCAGATGCTGAACATTTACCCTTGATTAAAAAAATCACGCCTGAAATTATCGCCAAAGCTGGAGGCACCACCAACAAATTAGCAACCGGCGGTATGAAAACAAAAATCGACGCTGCAATTAAAGCAACCAGTTTGGGAATTGATACTTTGTTATTTAATGGTAGCGATCCAAGCAACTTTGAAAAGTTTGTTCAGGGAGAGTCGATTGGTACCTGTTTTCAATCGGACGCCGAAAAAATTTCCGCTAGAAAACATTGGGTTAAACATACTCTTAATACCAAAGGTAAAATCCATATTAATTTGGGCGCTGTTAATGCCATAAATGATTCGGGCGCGTCTCTATTAAGTATCGGCGTCAGTTCGGTTTATGGACGTTTTGGAAAAGGCGACGCCGTTGATCTAATTTGTCAGACTAGCGGAAAATTAATTGCTCGCGGAATAACTCAGTATAGTCACGATGCTATTAAGCAAATAAAGGGCATACATAGCGACCAATTCGAAACGATTCTTGGATATTTTGATAGTGACGTTATCATTGAAAGAGATGATCTGGTTTTAATGCGAACCAAGTAATGAAAGTGATATGATCAACTTATCGTAATGCGTCGATCATAATTGGTTAAAATAATTTAAGTCATTTGTAAGTGAAAAGGTAATAAAAATGTTTTCCATTAAACTACTCGCAGAGCAAGCTAAAAAAGCATCTCTCCAAGTCGCGAATTTAAGCGATTTAGAAAAACGAACCACACTCAATGATATGGCTATTTTATTGCGCAATAACAGGCAATCAATTATCACTGAAAATAAAAAAGATTTAGATACCGCTGAGGAAAACGGCTTATCTCCATCAATGATCGATCGACTAATGCTTAATGATGAACGAATTGAAGATATGGCTTCTGCGATTGAACAAATTGCCAATCAAGATGATCCGGTRGGAACRATCAGATCAACTAAAATTTTAGATAATGGTTTAGTCGTTAATAAAATMAGYATACCACTAGGCGTTATTGCRATGATTTACGAATCACGACCTAACGTAACRGCGGACGCRGCAGCRCTTTGYTTTAAAGCGGGYAATTCGATYATTTTAAAAGGCGGWAAAGAAGCSATTYATTCAAAYATTGCTATTGGMAAAATACTGCACCAAGCACTAAACAATAATAAAATTGATACCGGAGCCATTGGCATTGTTTCGGATACCGATCGTAAACATATGGCAGAACTTCTAACCCTTAATGAATTAGTTGATCTAATTATTCCTCGAGGTGGTGAAGGTTTAATTAAATACGTCAGTGAAAATAGTCGCATCCCAGTTATTCAACATTTCAAAGGCGTTTGTCATTTGTATATAGACGAAGGAGCAGATATAGACAAAGCCATCAATATATTAGTCAACGGTAAAGTACAACGCCCTGGGGTTTGTAATGCGTTAGAAACCTTATTAGTACACGAGTCAATATTTGCACAATACGCCTCACAAATTGCAGCGGCATTAGAAAGTCGAAATGTAAAAATTCATGCCTGTGAAAATTCAATCGCTCATTTCAATGATGCTGAGTTAGCAACTGAGGAAGATTATGATCGAGAGTACCTAGCTTTAGAAATTGCCGTTAGACAAGTTGACTCTTTTGAATCCGCCATACAACATATTCAAAAATTTAGTTCAAATCATACGGAAGTCATTGTCACCAATAATAAAACCAACGCTGATGAATTTGTAAAAAGAATAAGCTCATCAGTGGTAATGGTAAACGCTTCATCACGTTTTTCTGATGGAGGACAATTAGGTTTAGGCGCAGAGATTGGAATTTCAACTAGTAAATTACATGCCTATGGCCCAATGGGAGCTGAGTCATTAACGACTGAGAAATTTGTTGTTTTGGGTGATGGTCAAGTAAGAAGTTAATCGTCAAAATCAAGGCATTAAAAGGTAAAGGAACATGTGCGAACTATTCGCAATTTCAAGCAAGTTACCAACTAAAGTTACATTTTCGTTAGAAGAATTTGCAAGCCATGGCGGAATAAAAGCTCATCACACTGATGGATGGGGATTGGCATTTTATGATGGTTCCTTCGCACAGATATTCCATGAAGCAGAGCCGTCGGCTTATAGCGAATGGATGTCATTTTTACAAAAACATCAAACTCCCACGCGCCGAATTATTTCACATATTCGACATGCAACCGTTGGCTCTAGATCATTAAAAAACACTCAACCATTTTCTAGAGAGCTAGGTGGAAGACGACATGTATTTTGTCATAATGGCAATCTTGAAAATGTTSATRCAGAACTTAARCTTGRTAGGTTTCAACCYATTGGTGATACAGATTCAGAAGTTGCATTTTGTTACTTGATGTCAGCGTTAACTTCTGAGTGGTCATCAAACACACCAAGCTTACAAGCTCGAGTGGATATTATTAAAGATATATTTAACCACTTTTCAAAAATGGGTCCCGCAAATTTTCTATATAGTGATGGTGACTACCTCTACGCTTATGCTAACAAGAGAACTCAACCCGACGGACAAATGAAACCACCGGGGTTGTATTATTTAATTCGCCATTGTGAAGCAGGATTATCATTAAAATCAGTTTCTAGCGTCAAGATAAAAAGTGATTCAAATCAATTAAATTCAGAACAAAAAATCATTCTTTTTGCCAGCGTACCTTTGTCCGATGAAAACTGGATTCCATTTGAAGAAAATCAATTGATCGTGTCAAATGATGGAGAGATCATTCAAACCAACTAATAGACCTCTACGACCATAAGAGAAAAATCTAGCTTCAATAACAGCCACCCCGATTTAAGTCATTGTCCTACATAAATTTAAGACATCACCCAATGTAAATAACGTTTTAACTGATTGGACAGTTGATGTCACACCTCTAAGATAGTGCTACTTCAATTTTCAATGGAATGAAAATGGCTATTCCTCGTAAATATCTAGTTGATGATTCAACACCTGGTTTTTATCATTGCATCTCTCGTTGTGTTCGTAGAGCATATTTATGTGGCGATGATCCCTTTACAGGGCATAATTGTGACCATAGAAAGGCGTGGATTGAAAAAAGAATGTTAGAGCTAGCCTCAATTTTTTCTGTCAAACTCTTTGCTTATGCTGTTATGGATAATCACTATCACCTAGTTCTATATATCGACCCGCTAGCTCCCTTAAATTGGTCTAACAGCGATATCGCAGAAAAATGGTTACTAGCTTACCCTGGTCGTTTAGATGAGAAAGGCTTTGAGCTACAGAGAGAGTTAAAGAAACAAGCGATCATGGCTGACAAGAAAAAGTTGAAGAAATACCGAAAACGATTTGGAAGTCTATCTTGGTTTATGAGTCGCTTAAATGAGCCGTTAGCAAAAACTAGCAATGCTGAGGATTTTGTTAAAGGACGATTCTGGGAGTCTAGATTTACGTCAGTCGCCTTACTCGATGAAAGTGCGGTGTTATCTTGCATGGCTTATGTGGACTTAAATCCCATTAGAGCGGGGATTGTAAAAGAGCTCCAAGCTTCAATTTACACGTCAATTGAAAAACGATTAAAGAAATTATCGCTTCAACCTGAATTGTTAACTCAACCCATTCAACCAATGGCAAGTAGTGTTAATGGACGAATTATTAATATCAATCTCAAAGATTATGTAGAGCTAGTTGATTGGGCAGGAAAATCGATTGTCCATCCCAATAAAGCAAAAATGCCCGCTCATATTAATTCACTACTTTCAGCAATGAATTTACAACCTGATAGTTGGTTAACTCAAATCCAAAACTTTAACAAAGGCTCGCCTCATTCCATTGGCTGTTTGGAAAAACTTCAGGAAAGAGCAAAAGCACTGAAGAAAAAATGGCTCAAGGGGATAACCACTTCTAAGATTTTATATATTCACCCATAATTCAACGTTCTATTCCCTTATTTTCACAACGTAACTATTTGTTTTTAGTTAACGTTTTTTCTCGCCTTTCATTTGTCTTTTGTTGGCTAAAGTATTTCCAACGGACTAAAAACCACCTTTTATTTTGAAACTTCATTACAGCTAACAACAGAAACTGATTTTTTAATCATGTAATAAAACATGAACGGTTTTATTTTAAATCGGGGTGTCTATTATGTTTTTAGCAGAAGAGCTTTTTCTTAACTCTTTTATTTCAGCTTCCGCTTTGGAAACGAAATCTTTACTTCCAATAATTCTTCCTTTTAAGCCAGACATATATTTGATGTTTTTAACTACGGCTCCGTCCTTAAGAAGTGCATCTCTTTCTTCGATTACATCAGTATCAAGCGATGGTTCAAATAAACTGTGATTACCCCCACTGGTGCAATATTGTTTTTTTACTCTCTCGTATAGATTACAACTTCGTCATTTGTAACTCTCATTAGATAATTTGAATCCAATTGCTTATCTAAAAAATTGGTGTAGTTAAAAAGCGGTTTTACAATATCACTATCCTTAGCGAGCGATGATTTCATATTTGGATGACACTCATTCAAAGAACCATTAATTAAAGAATCAATATCCATTTTTTTAAGATTCGCACTACTTACATTCGCCATCCCAATTATGTGTTCCAATCCTAGTAGACGTCGGTCAAGTTTAGTAAATTCAAATGATACACCTAAGTCCGCTATATCTTTTCTATCAAAATAACCAACGACGTCGCTGTAACAGAAATCTGCAACTAAAAAACGTCTTTGTAAAACGTTAGTGTCATCTAAACTATTTCCACAGCTGGTTAGAAAGTTAATGCTAATTATAAACATAATAATTCTAATCATGATTCTTTTCCTCAAGATAGTCTGATCTACTCAAATATGGCTGTTTTCTATTTAGAGACCTAACTACCCCCATAAATTCAGTACGTAAAATCCGACGTTGCTTTGCGATGGGTCTATAAATTCCTTTGCTTAATTTTGAATTTGAAAAGTTCCCTGAGGAGTCATAAAAAGTATTTCTAACATCAACCTTTTGCTTTATAATTTCAACGATGGAATGTTCAACATAATATCTACCTAATTCCGACTCAATCAGCAATGATGCTATATCCAACCACGGAATGCCCTTACCTTTAGCATCAAAAACTGCTGGAAGACCAAATCCATCTTTATAAGTTCTCATGTATTGAACATCACCTTCTTGAGTTCTTGTAATACATATTTTTCCGCTACCACAACTTTGAGGGATTATTTGAGTTACAAGAGTTGAACCATCTCCCAGAGGCGTTGTTATTGTGGTGTCAGTGCGTAAAGGATACTCTCCATTATATGTTCCTGAGTCGACAGCCTCACAATCACTTTCACAAGGACCTACTTTTTCCCCCATTACATCATATGTTGTCGGGTTATTACCCCCACTGGTGCAAAACTATTAGCCCCACGTCATACACATAGATCCAAAAAACCTAACTCTCCTCATCAACCCTCAACACCACGTCATCAAACAACTTCTTCATAGTTTCACTAGGCTCAGCACTAATCAAACTAAACCCAACAATCGCCATCGTACTTAAAATAATTCCCGGTACAATTTCATAAACAAAGCGACCTAATGACTTCCCATCAATCGTTATAGGTGCATAAATCCAAAATAACACTGTTGTTGCTCCAACAACAATCCCAGCAAGCGCGCCAGAAAATGTCATTCGTTTCCAATATAAACCAAGCACAACTAATGGTCCAAATGCCGCACCAAATCCAGCCCACGCATTGGCAACGATGGATAAAATCGAGCTATCACGATTATATGCCATAGCAATTGCAACTAACGCAACAGCCGCTACACAAATTCGACCAATCATGACTAACTCTTTATCACTCGCATCTTTTTTCAAAAAGGCTTTATAAAAATCTTCTGTTAGTGAACTTGATGTGACTAAAAGTTGCGAGGAAACGGTACTCATTATTGCGGCTAAAATTGCAGCTAATAAAAAACCAGCAATCAACGGATGAAATAATACTTGGGATAAAACAATAAAAATGGTCTCAGCATCTTGCAATGGCAAGTTATGTTTAGCCATATAAGCAATCCCAAAAAAACCAGTCGCCATCGCACCAATTAAGGTAACAATCATCCAAGTCATGCCAATTCTTCTGGCGATTTTAATATCTTTCACCGATCGAATGGCCATAAACCGAACAATTATATGAGGCTGCCCAAAATAACCTAATCCCCACGCTAAAGATGAAATTATACCTAGAGTTGTAGTCCCTGCTAGCCAATCAAGTCGACTTGGATCAACTTGTTCTATCGCTTCTTTAATGCCTGAATAACCATCAAATTCAATTAATACAACCGTTGGTACTAATACTAAGGCGATAAACATAATACAACCTTGCACAAAATCGGTCATGCTCACCGCTAAAAAACCACCGAATAATGTGTAAGCGACTACAACACCCGCCGTAACATACAGACCTAATTCGTAACTTAACCCAAATGAAGACTCAAATAACTTACCACCGCCAACTACTCCGGAAGAAGTGTAAACGGTAAAAAAAATGATGATAACAATTGAGGAAATAATGCGTAGCAAACGGGTTTTATCTTCAAAACGATTTTCAAAAAATGCCGGTAAGGTAATCGAGTCAGATGCGAGCTCTGTGTAGACTCTCAATCTTGGCGCAACAAGCAAATAATTAAGATAAGCGCCAACGATTAAACCAAAAGCAATCCAAAGATTATTTAACCCCGTTAAATACATGGCTCCCGGCAATCCCATCACCATCCAACCACTCATATCTGAAGCGCCAGCGGACAAAGCCGTTACTGCAGGACCTAATTGGCGCCCACCTAACAAGTAACCAGATGAGTCTTCATTCGTGGTTTTAAAGGCATAAAGACCAATCGCTAACATGGCTAAAAAATAGACGCTCAGAGAAATTATTGTTCCAGTATCCATTACGACCTCTAATTAGGAGCTTGCACGAGAGTAAAAACTAATAGAGCAGTTTGCCATAGAGGCAATAGCTGAGCAAGTCGCAAACCAGATAGATAAACCCAAATCACAATTGAACGACTTTTAATTAGCTATTTAGGAAGTAAGAAATTTGAACAATCATCTTTAATGCACCATCCAGAGTAATCTCTTCGAATAACCCCATTAGGCAACTGAGTTGCATTGGTTCTTAACTGATCAAACTCAATTTTAATTTCTTCTTTTTTGAGGTTTTTTAAAGACTTAGAATCCAAAGAAATATCGTAAATAGCTAAAAGTCGTTTCTCTAAACTCAATCCCGACAAGTCTAACTCATTACTAGCTGGATAGAGTTCACTCTCTTGTTTGTCAGTTTCTATAGCGAAATGACGACAAAATGCCTGATAAATCATCCAACTTCCCCGTAGTTTACCTTCAAGTGTATGCCCGGCTATATGAGGGGTGGCTAAAAGAGTATTTTGAACTAACGACGGATTGATATTAGGCTCATTTTCAAAAACATCTAATACACATTGTGCCGCATTATCGCGGGTTAAATAATCATCTAAATCTTGATTATTGATAACCGCTCCACGAGATGCGTTAATCAATAGCTGGTCACTATTGAGCTGTTCTAAGGTTTTTATAGCAAACATATAGCGTGTAGCATGTTCACCTTCAGCCGTGATCGGAACATGAAGGCTTACTACATCACATTTTAATATCGATTGAAAATCGGCAAAATCGCGCGAATCTCCTTGCTGTTGCAATGGAGGATCATAAAGTTTGTAATCAATGCCATAAAAATCTAAATATTGCGCCAAAATAGTACCAACATTACCCGCCCCTATAATTCCGACGTTTAAGTCTTGAATAGAGCGGTTATTTTTCAAACTCCAGTAAGAAATTGCACTTAATACATACTGACCTACCGCCGGAGCATTACACCCTGCAGCGTTTGACCAACTGATCTTTTTTGCATTTAACCAATGCGTATCCAAGTGATCAATACCAATGGTTGCCGTACCAACAAATTGAATAGAGCTATTATTTAGTAATGAGGCGTTTACTTGCGTAATGGATCGACAGAGTAGTGCATCAGCATTAGAGAGCATTTCTTTGGTAATATCTCGTCCATTTGCATAAATGATATCAGCGATTCCAAAAAATAACGTTCCAATACTTGGCATATTTTCATCAGCTACAATTTTATATTTTTTAATCATCAACTTCTCGTTAATTAACTAATTGCCAGGATTGTTGTTTGAAACAACCAATGGGTTACAATAGCCTTTGTTATTGATATTTAATGAGCCACTCCAATGAGCGACAACCTCGAAAAACACTATTCTAATATTCTTACGGATTTAGGTGAAGATATTTCTCGCGATGGTTTAATCGATACACCAAAACGTGCCGCAAAAGCGATGAAGTTTCTCACTCAAGGATATGATCTATGTCTAAACGATGTAGTCAATGACGCTATTTTTGATTCTGATAACGACGATATGGTGATTGTTAAGGATATTGAGCTCTATTCCTTATGTGAACATCATATGCTTCCTTTTATTGGTAAATGTCACGTTGCCTATTTACCAACCGGTAAAGTCATTGGTCTATCTAAAATTGCCCGAATAGTCGATATGTTTGCGAGAAGATTACAAATTCAGGAAAATATGACCAAACAAATAGCCGAAGCCATTATGGAAGTAACCAATGCGGCTGGCGTTGGCGTTATCATGGAAGCAAAACATATGTGTATGATGATGCGAGGCGTTGAAAAGCAAAATTCTGCCATGATCACATCCGTAATGTTAGGTGCTTTTAGACAAAAACCAGCGACTCGTGCTGAGTTTTTGAATCTTGTTAAAAACTAAAAGATAAAAAACAAAGACCCTTGACCACAGAGAGCACAGAGGACACAGAGGAAAAAAAACAAAGGGATTGGCTATATTTGCCCTCGTTACAATATAATATTTATGTCTAGTGCTCAGCTTAAAAAATTTGCTTTAGTAAAGCCTGCTGAAATTGAATGGCGTGATGGATTGCCTTTTAGTTTAGAGTTTGATGATATTTMTTTTTCTAGACATGGCGCGGTTGAAGAATCTACTCATGTGTTTATAGAAGGAAATCAACTACCAGACGATTGGAATGCCAATCCTGAAAAAGACTTTACGATTGCTGAACTTGGTTTTGGTAGTGGACTTAACTTTTTAAATACAGTTTCCCATTGGTTAAATCATCAGTCGAAAACGAAAAGCACTTTAGCTAAAGTAAATCCTCAACATCTGRATTATGTGGCRATTGAAAAGCGACCWTTYWCTAAAAAYGATTTAATTAAAGTCAGTAAACTTTGGCCYCAGTTTCAAAAYATTAGTCAACAACTCMTCCTTAATTATCCATCACAAACCTACGGYCGACATCAAATTTCATTTAAAGATTGGAATGTCTCGCTAACGTTAATGTGGATGCCAATTGAGGATGCTTTTATTGATCTAATTCAAGAATGCTCGGCTCAGGAAAATAAAATCAAATTTGACCATTGGTTTTTAGATGGTTTTTCTCCACAAAAGAACACATCTATGTGGGATGAAAAAAATGCTTTTCAGATAGCCCAACTTTCCAAAGTCGGAACACGATTAGCAACATATAGCGTTGCAGAAGCCGTTAAACGGCCATTAATTGAAGCTGGATTTAAAATCATTAAGCGCAAAGGCTTCGCGAAAAAACGTGAAATGTTAACCTCCATGCTTCAAGACAAACACGTTGATGAAAACGAATCTAAATTTATTAACATCAAACATGAAACACCTTGGTTTAATATTATCAATGTAAAACCAACTAGAAATCCTAAAGTTGCAATCATTGGTGCAGGAATAGCCGGATGTGCAACCGCCTATTGTTTATCCAACAAAGGTTTTAGTTGTGATATTTACGAATCAAAACCTGAAATTGCAGGTGGAGCGTCAGGCGCTAGTGCAGGAGTTTTTCATCCACAACTCAGCAGTGATATGAATTTTGGCAGTCAGTTTAGTTGGCTTTCCTATTTAACACTCTTAAGGTTTCTTTCTTCCTTAACTGTTAAAGAAAAAGCAAAAATAATAATTAGTGAGGGTGTCCATCGTTTTCTTGAAAATGAAGGTAGTAAACGAAAATTAATCGAGTTATCAAAAAACCTTAAACTCTCTCATTGGATTAAAGAAAACGATAATAATTCTAAAATAAATTCTAGCGTTTATTCTACAGAAAATGAACGAAGCATTTATTTCCCAGACTCTGCGGTCTTGGACATGCCAGCATTATGTCAACTGTATCTGGACAAAATTAAAAATGATTTCGCAAATGTTTACGTCAATTCGAAGGTTACTTCATTCACTAGAGAAGGAAATGTTTGGCAAGTTAATTCAAATTTTGGACGAAAGAGTTACACCCATATTGTTTTCTGTGGTGGAGCAAAAAGTCATTTATTAAATGACTTCAATGTAACCGCAGTAAACACAACTCGAGGGCAAACTTGTCAGTTTGAATCACCGGCTCTCGCTAAAATCATTAAACAAACATTATCCGATCAGATTTATTTAGTACCACAAACTAAAAAAGGCAATAATCAATTTCAACTGGGAGCGACCTTTGAAAACGACAAAGACAAGATTTTTGAAGATGGCAAATTAAACCCCGAAAGTCAAAAAACACTCCTAAATCGAACTAGCAAACTATTCCATGAATTATCAATACCCTGTTTAACTGAAAAGCAAATGGCACAATTCCCACTAAAAGGCAGTGTGGGTTATCGGCTTCAGTCCAACGACAGATTGCCTATGGTTGGCGCAATGATCGACCAACACAAGCTCATCAAAGATTTTTCAAGCTTCGGTCAAAAACGGCTATTGAGAAATTCCATGTCAAACTATAATCAACCAGGAATTTGGCTAAACACCGCCTATGGTTCGCACGGTTTAATGCACTCGCTTTTAGCTTCGAATCATTTGGCAAGTTTAATCAGTTCTAGCATTTCTCCATTAGACTTTACTCTCAGTAATCACCTACACCCCGCAAGATTTCTAATAAAACAGTTAAATCGGGCCACTCCGTAATTTATTTGTAGATCTAAATAAAAATTAATTGCATTTCTTAATGAGAATTATTTGCATTTAGATTATTCTTCAACTATAGTCCTTTCATCAAACAATCTTATCGTCCAAATATCGGACAAAATGTAAATGACCGGAGTAAAAATGAACCTCAAACCGTTAACAATAGCTATTGCAGGACTATTGTCTATGGGAAGCATCTTTTCAAGTAATGCATCCGAAACATCACCAGCTAATGCGCAACTTCTTGATCAGCTCAAGAAACAACTTGAGACACAACAAATCCAAATTGAAGCCCTAATTAAAAAAGTAGAAAGAAATGAGCTAAAGGTTAAATCAACTGATGAAAAAATAGAAGCAACGGTAACCGCCATAGAAGATAATCTATCCAGTTCTGTTAATTCCAAAACCACCATCGGCGGGTATGGCGAATTACATTACAACAATATCGAAGATAAGGAATCAATTGATTTCCATCGTTTTGTTTTGTTTTTTGCACATGAATTTACTGACTCCATTCGTTTGTTCTCTGAGTTAGAACTTGAACATGCTTTCTCGGGCGAAGGTAAACCAGGCGAGGTTGAACTAGAACAAGCTTATATTGAAATGGATTTAACCGAGTCAACGACTATGAAAACAGGTGTTTTCTTAATTCCTGTTGGCATCACCAACGAAACACACGAGCCACCGACATTTTATGGCGTTGAAAGAAACCCTGTAGAAAAGAATATTATCCCTGCCACTTGGTGGGAAGCTGGTGCGGGCTTTAACACTCGCTTTAGCGATGGATTAAGTGCCGATTTTGCCATTCACTCGGGACTCAATGTTCCGACCGATGGAAGCAAAGCTTTCTTAATAAGAAGTGGTCGTCAAAAAGTGGCAAAAGCTAATGCTGATAGTTTAGCTTACACAGCCAGAATTAAATATACTGCGATGCTGGGATTGGAATTAGCTGCAACTTACCAGATTCAAACGGATGTGTCCCAAGGAGCGTTAGGGGCAGATGCTAATCTATTTTCTGCTCATGTCACTTATTCTAATAATGGATTTGGAGTCAGAGCGTTATACGCAGCTTGGAATATTTCAGGATCAGAAGCTGCTTTGGTAGGTCGGGACTCACAAGAAGGTTTTTATATTGAACCTAGTTATAGAATTAACGACAAATTCGGACTATTCGCTCGATACAATGCGTGGGATAATAATGCTGGTGACGCTGATGAGACAGAAATGAAACAAACCAACGTTGGTTTAAATTATTGGCCACATGAAGATGTTGTTTTCAAAATTGATATTGAAAACCGCTTTGGTGCTCAAGATGGCAGTGGATTTAACTTAGGTGTAGGATATCAATTTTAACCGTTTAATATTTTTTAAAAATAAAGCGAGCAATCAAAGAGTTTGTTTTTTGTTGTTCGCTTTGCTGATCCTGCCATTTACTTTTAGTGCTTCTGCAAAAGTTTATTTAAATCAAGGGGAATTTGTTTCTTTGGTTGACTCAATTCCGGAAATGTTTAACTCTGAAAATGATTGGATTAATAAAACACTTTGGCTAAATAAAGAATTACAAAATAAAATCATTCCCATACTTGATCAGAAATATCCCAAGTTACGTCTGCGATACAAAATTAAAGACTGTAAAGAACGCCCTATCGATTCAATCTCTATTTGGTTCTTGGAAGAAATTGGTAAAGAGCGGCCTATATCATTTGGCGTGGCTATTAAAAATAATCAAATCGAGCTAATTAAAGTTCTAGAGTTTAGGGAAAGTCGAGGTTTTGAAATTAGTATTCCAGCATTTGCAAAGCAATTTGAAAATGCAAGCCTAGCTCAAGATGGCACTCTCAATAAAAATATTGACGGAATTACCGGAGCCACTATGTCGGTTAGCGCYATGAAAAAAATTAGTMGAGTTGCGCTAATGCTACACAAAYATATTAATATWAYCCCCAAATAAAAAAYAAGAAAGAWAAGATGAGCCCMTAYCAARYAAAACAAAAAGATAAAAAAAGAAAGAATTTATTTCGYAAGTGGCATCGTTGGATCGGATTTTCCAGCGCTATCTTTTTATTAAACCTTGCAATTACTGGAATATTATTAAATCACAATGACGATTTAAAACTACAAGACCGCTACGTCAGTTCTAATTGGCTAGTTAACTGGTACGGTATAAAAGCACCTGCAAATTTTGACTGTGTAACTTCAATTATTAAAAGCGATTTATTGTGTCAAATTGGTGAACAAATATTTAAAAACAATACGCCAATGATTAAAACTAGCCAACCTTTGATTGGTATAATTCAGTTAAATGATTTGCAATATATCGCGACTAAAAATGAAATCCATATATTAACTACCAATTTTCAACTTGTAGAAACGCTCAATTCTATTAGTGGTTTACCCCATGCAATTTCCGAAATTGGGATTTTATCGATTAAAGGGGAAAATACATTAGCGGTTAAAAACCAACATTCCGTTTGGATGTATAGTCAAAATGAAAACTCTTGGAAATTAACAGAACAATCATTCCATTCAATTAATACTTTAATAGCGCCTCCTAGCTCAATGTTGATTCAGCTAAAATTAAATTACTTGGATAGCCAAATCAGTTATTTGAAATTAGTGCAGGATATTCACAGTGGTCGAATTTTAAGTCTTTCAGGAAAGGTACTGACCGATTTATCGGGTGTGATTATTATTTTATTATCGATTAGCGGTTTTATTGCTTGGCAAAGAAGAACCAAGCAATAGCGGTGATGCGCTTATCCCCATCCCTCCTCAAGATGCAGATATCTAAACTGTTTTTAGATCTTCATCAATATACTTTGATGCCTTCATAAATAAATAAATCGCAATACAGCTCATAAACATCGTAGATGCCATAGCCCATCGAAGCGCCTCAACACCTAACGATGGTTGCAAAAGATCAGAAACAAAACCAACAAACAAAGGGCCAAAACCTAAGCCAATTAAGTTAAGCGCTAAAAATAGAACCGAGGAAGAAAAAGCTCGCATTTTAGCCGGGACAATTGAGTGAGTGATCGCAATTGCAGGTCCCAAAAAGGTACTAATCGCGGTATAACCAATAAAAAGACAGGTTAAAGCTATAACAGTGTCCGAATGGAAATAAAACACCATTAAAAATGGGATCGCTATGACGCCTCCATAGGCTGATACTTTAAAATACCAAGTTTTATCCGCCTTACCTAATTTATCTGCAACATACCCACCAATAAAACTACCTATACCTCCTGCAAAGCCTAAGATAAGACCTATGGTAATACCGATGTTACTGGCTTCTATTCCACCGGTTGGCAAATGTAATCTTACGATAAAAGAAGCTAACCAGTTTCCTAGTCCATAGGTAGCAAACGTATGACAACCTGCGGCTAAGGCTAAGTAGACAAACGATTTTTTGGAAAGTAAAAATTTAAACACCGATTTGAAGCTGGTATTGTCAACATCGTTAGTTTCAGCGACACCTTGCCGTCTTTCTGGCTCTTTTACGGTTAAAAAGAAAAGGATGGCAAATAGTACTCCCGGTAAACCGACTAGGATAAAAGCCATTCGCCAGCCGTACAATCCATCTAAATAACTACCTAGAGGRAAGCCAACCATRATCCCGATATARATCCCAATYGAGTATATTGATAAAGCCGWGGCTCGTTTATTGTCAGGAAAGTARTCTGATATCATCGCRTGRGCAGGAGGACTACCGCCYGCCTCACCMACRCCAACRCCTATTCGTGCGAGCAATAGATGGTAAAAGTTTTGAGCCATACCACAAGCAGCAGTCATTGCGCTCCAAACAGTTAAAGAAATAGCAACAATATTTCTGCGATTGCTCCTATCGGCTAGACGCGCTATAGGAATTCCTAACAGTACATAAAATAACGCAAAGGATAATCCAGACAGTAAGCCTAACTGGGTATCAGATAACCCTAAATCGCTTTTAATCGATTCTTGAAGCACTACCAGAACTTGGCGATCGATAAAATTAAAAACATAAACAATAGTCAACATCATCAAGACGTAATTTCGATACAAATCACTAACAGGTTGAATGGTATTATTTTCGGTTTCAGAGACTTCCACTTGAATGCTTCCTATTATTTATTATTTCCTTAATCATACACTGTTCTTGAGTGAGAATGCATATCAAACTCATACAAAAAAGCCCTCCTTACGTTATGCAAGTAGGGCTTTAAGATTTTTATGCTAATAAATTAGCTAAAAATAGCTAGAATACGTAAAAATTTTATTGTATCAATTAGAGAGCATCATTCAACTCAGGCAATGCTTTAAACAAATCGGCCACTAATCCATAGTCAGCTACTTGAAATATAGGTGCATCTTCGTCTTTATTAATTGCAACGATGACTTTACTGTCTTTCATTCCCGCTAGATGCTGAATCGCACCAGAAATTCCGACTGCTATGTAAAGATCAGGCGCTACAATTTTGCCTGTTTGGCCAACTTGATAATCATTTGGTACAAATCCAGCATCAACCGCAGCCCGTGATGCGCCAACCGCGGCGCCTAATTTATCGGCTATAACTTCTAGCAAATGGAAGTTTTCGCCACTTTGCATGCCTCGACCACCAGAAATAATAATTTTGGCCGCAGTTAGTTCAGGTCTCTCTGAAACCGTTAGCTCTTGAGAAACAAAGGTTGAATTATTAGAAATTTGAGATACTACATTAATGTCTTCAATACTTGCTGAACCACCTGTTGCTTCAGCCGCATCAAAACCCGTTGCACGAACAGTGATCACTTTGACTGAATCAGTCGATTGTACCGTTGCTATCGCATTACCCGCATAAATTGGACGAGTGAAGGTATCTGCGCTTTCAACGGAAACAATCTCGGAAATTGGTTGGACATCTAACTTAGCACCGACTCTCGGCAAAAAGTTTTTACCGGATGTAGTCGCTGATGCAAATATATGCGTATAACCGTCAGCATTAGCTACAACAATAGCCGCTAAACTTTCTGCTGTTGGATTTTCTAATGCTGCATCTTGAGCACTTAATACCTTTTTAACGCTTGCACACGCAGCCGCTTGTTCGCAGACAGAATTAGACTCGTGCCCCATAACGATCATGTGAATTTCGCTAGATAAGTCAGAAGCTACTTTTTCCGCAGCTGCGAGAGTCGCCAATGTGGCAACACTTAAATCTTGATTATTGTGTTCTGCAATTACTAAAATTGTCATTAGATCACCTTCGCTTCATTTCTAAGTTTTTCTACAAGCTCTTCAACAGACTCAACAATAACACCGGCCTCTCTCGCCGCAGGTGGAGTGACTTTTAATGTCTTTACTCTTGCGGTGATATCAACACCTAGATCGGCTGGTATCATTTCATCTAGAGTTTTACGCTTAGCCTTCATAATATTAGGTAAAGACGCAAAACGAGGCTCATTTAGCCTTAAATCAGTGGTAACAACCGCTGGTAATGTCAGAGAAATAGTTTCTAACCCACCATCAACTTCACGAGTAACCGCTAACTTGCCATCTGCAACATTAATTTCAGAAGCAAATGTACCTTGAGGCCAATCTAATAACGCAGCCAACATTTGACCGGATTGATTATTATCACCATCGATAGACTGTTTACCCATAATCACCATTTCTGGAGATTCTTTAGCAATCACTGCTTGCAATAATTTAGCCACCGCTAAAGGTTGAACTTCCTCATCTGTATTCACTAAAATGGCACGATCTGCTCCTAGAGCTAATGCCGTTCTTAATGTTTCTTGGCATTGCTTAGGGCCAATAGACACAACAACAATCTCTGAAGCAACGCCTTTTTCTTTCAGTCTTATCGCTTCTTCAACTGCGATTTCACAAAAAGGGTTCATCGACATTTTTACATTCGCAGTTTCTATGCCGGAATGATCATCTTTAACTCGAACTTTGACGTTATAGTCAACAACTCGCTTAACAGTCACCAGTAATTTCATTTAAACACCTGTTATCAGTTTGATATTATTTTCCTAACAATTATAGTGCTAATAATTAGGTATTGCATTCTAAAAAAATGTAGCGGAATTCTGCCGTTTTAACCATTTCACGTCAACTGATATCGGTTATAATAACGTCAATAATACGCAATAGTAGTTATATCAACTATTGATAGCATCTATATCGCTAACGCTATGAAATGAATGTGCAATCTAGTAACCTTTGTTACTACTGAATGCGACTACCAATTATTAATTAAATGAGCTTAATCGAGGAAAATAATATGTCAGAGTCAGCAATCAAACAAGAGCCTTCAGCAATCGAAAGAGAGTCTATGGAGTTTGACGTAGTGGTTGTTGGAGCTGGACCCGCTGGTTTATCAACGGCAATCAAACTAGCTCAGCTTGCAAAAAAAGATGATAAAGAAACCACTATCTGTGTCGTAGAGAAAGGCGCGGAAGTTGGCGCGCATATTCTTTCAGGTGCAGTTTTTGAGCCTAAAGCTTTGGCAGAATTATTTCCAGATTGGAAAGAGTTAGGCGCTCCGGTAAAAGTTAAAGTATCTGGCGATGATATTTTATTAATGACTAATGCGACTAAAGCTCACAAAATTCCCGGCTTTTTCGCTCCCAAAACCATGCACAATCACGGCAATTATATTATTAGCTTAGGTAACCTGTGTCGATGGCTTGCCGAGCAAGCTGAATCTATGGGAATAGAAATTTTTCCAGGATTTAGTGCAAGCGATGTTTTATACAATGATGATGGAAGTGTCAAAGGGATCTTAACCGGTGATATGGGKATTGCKGAAGATGGYTCTGAAAAAGATGGTTATATGCCAGGTATGGAATTACACGCAAAATATACGGTTTTTGCAGAGGGKTGTAGAGGTCATATYGGYAAAMGRYTAATTGAAAAATTTGCRCTTRATRAARATAAAGATCCACAACATTACGGCATTGGTATAAAAGAGATYTGGAAAATTCCAGCGGAGCAACAYGTTTTAGGAAAAGTRGTTCATTCAGCAGGCTGGCCTTTGTCAGAAAGTGGAAGTTCCGGAGGCGGATTTTTATATCATATCGAAGATAATCAAGTAGTRGTTGGATTGATTACTGATTTGTCCTACGCTAATCCTCACCTAAGCCCATTTGACGAGTTTCAAAGATATAAGCATCATCCTGCTATCTCACAATATCTGACAGGAGGTGAACGAATTTCTTATGGTGCAAGAGCAATAACAAAAGGTGGATTACAGTCTTTACCAAAAATGACTTTTGCTGGCGGTCTTCTAGTGGGAGATGATGCTGGTACATTGAACTTCGCAAAAATTAAAGGATCACATACAGCCATGAAATCAGGAATTGTTGGTGCGGAGTGCATTCATAAGGCGCTTAGCGAAAATAAATCCGGCGAAGAACTTATAGATTATGCTGATGCATTTAAAGCCTCTTGGGCTTGGAAAGAGCTCAATATGCAACGTAACTTTGGTCCCGCTCAGCACAAATGGGGAAACATTCTAGGTTCTGCATATTGCTTTATTGATATTAATATCTTTAACGGAATGTTGCCCTGGACTTTAAAAGATCCAGTAGCCGATCATGCTCAGATGAAATTAGCAAAAGATTGTAAAAAAATTGACTACCCAAAACCAGACGGTGTTTTATCCTTTGATAAACTGAGTTCGGTGTTTATTTCAAATACGAATCATGAAGAAGACCAACCAATACACTTACAATTAACTGATAAAAACATGCCTATTGAAGTTAACCTAAAAGATTTTGATGAACCTGCGCAACGATATTGCCCGGCAGGCGTTTATGAAGTGGTTTATGACGATACTGATACAAACAAAGAAAACCCAAAGTTTGTTATAAACTCACAAAACTGCGTTCATTGTAAAACTTGTGATATTAAAGACCCTAACCAAAATATAACTTGGGTAACACCTGAAGGCGCTGGCGGGCCTAATTATCCTAATATGTAATTGCTTGTTATCAAGCAATTACTTTGTTGGTTCTATCTTCAATCTTCGAGTCAAAATAAACAGCATTGAAAATAAGCCATAAAGACTAATGCTTCCGCTACCGGTTGAAAGACTTGTATCTTCACAAACTGGAGCGGTTCCAGGCAATGGTTTAAGCATAAAGGATCTCACTTCGCCATCTAGCAGTCCTGTGCCGGTAATAACACCATTATCGTTAATTGAGCGAGCTTCGTGTATTCTCCAACCTGTGTCACAACCAATTATTTTATCAAGATCTTTCATAGTTCCATTTTCATAAATGAAACCACTATAGATATTAGGTTGGCTCTTTGTTTGAGAAACTCCTACAATTTGATCGTTATCATTAATATCGAAAGCTTCCGAAAACGGAAAATTTTGATTTAACACCCCGAGATCAGTTGCTGTGCTAATTGCAATGTCATAAACAAATGCGGTTTGGTAACTATTGCTTTCATCTACTGCTTTCCCTACGAATTTATTATTCGAATTAATAGCCCAAACCTCTTGAGAACTATTGCTAAATATTGGAAATTCAATAACATTATTGGGATCATTTAAATCAACACCAACCACTTTTTTATCAAAAAAGATACCTCCACTTTCCTGAGCAGATACACCTACGGCAAAGTTTGAATCATTGATCGCTCTCAATGTTAAATGGTGAGTCAATTCATCCTCAAGAGGATTGATTTTTGTCAATATAGAAGTATTAGAATCATAAATAAAACCGCGACTAAATAATATGGCTNAAAGWAMYTYCMTYWKYWYTMNCWTYKWYWGSTTYATTAAATTGTCCGGTACCTACAATTACTCCATTATTATTTACGTCTAATGCTCTTGCGTTTTGTGCATCATCTATATCATCAAACAAGCTTTCAAAACTTGCAATTTTTGATACCGATAAATCGGCAATACTAAAAATTACCGGAACTTCCAAAAACCTTTGAGAAATTGACTCATTTTCTTCACCTTCGTTAGTAATTGTTGTTTCAGTCTCTAACGAATAACCAACAGCGATACCAAAATCATTGATCGCAAACGCTAAACTACGGCCATTATCTCTTTGAGCTCCGGTATCTTCATCTTCCTCAATAAGAAAGTCTAAAAACGCTAATGGCTTTAATTCTCCATCTTCATGAACAAACGCATGCGCTACAAAATCTTCCCCATTAGAAAACCCAACAATTTGATCAGTTGAACTAATAGAATAAGCATTTGATATATCACCATCGGTAAACACACCCAAATCAATTACTTCATAAAAATCTTCTGAATTCGATTGGGACGAATATGAGCCAACGGTTAAAAAAATAACTGCCAGTAAAGGTAAACTGTATTTATTCATAATTTAATCTTTTTCCAATGATATAGCTTTCATGCTTTATTTAAACTTTAGCGTCTGGTTGATTTTCTGGCACTGCATCTTTAACAAAATTAAGCGATAAACAAAATTGTTCAATTTCGACTAACCGTGGATAGTTATCCAAGGAAAACTCAAAACGCCGTGCATTATACATTTGTGGGATAAGACAAACGTCTGCCATACTAAGTTCCCCATTTATTGCATAGTTACCCGTAAATTCATGATCTTTCAACAATTCTTCAAACGCATCGAAACCTTTCTCTAACCAATGATGATACCATGCCATTTTTTCATCTTCGCTAATACTCAATGAATTGGTCATATATTTTAAAACTCTTAAATTATTAAGGGGATGAATATCTGCACTTATTACCTGAGACAATTGTCTGACTCTCGCTTTTAATTCAATATTTTTCGGCAACAGTTTAACCTGTGAATATTTATCTTCTAAATATTCCAAAATGGCCATAGACTGACTCAAAGTAAAATTACCGTCAACTAATGTAGGAACCAAAGCTTGAGGATTTAAAGTCAAATACTCTTTTGTATACTGTTGGCCCCCATCCTTGACTAAATCGATCGATGTTTGTAGATAGGCTATCTGCTTAAAATTTAAAGCAATTCTCACTCTGTAAGCGGCTGTAGAACGCCAATAGCCATATAAAGTAATCATTCACACATCTCTTTAGGTCGTACTACTTAGTTTCATATTTTACTTTTCAAAAATTTCTGTATCTATATTCGCCGGACTATTAGGTTTATATTCTACAACGCTCTGATCAATCGCGCCAAAAATAGAAAGACCTTTTTCATCAAACATTTCTATTCTCACTTGATCGCCAAACTGCATAAATGGAGTAGATGGTTTGCCTGACTCTATAATCTCTAACATACGTTTTTCGGCTAAACAACTAGAACCGCTTGAACGGTCTACATTTGAAATCGTTCCGGAACCAATAATAGCTCCAGCGCCTAAAGGGCGCGTTTTAGCCGCATGGGCAACGATTGTAGGAAAATCAAAGGTCATATCAATACCACAATTTGGTTCACCAAATAAATCACCGTTTAAGTGAGTGACTAATGGTAAATGCAATTTTTTGCCATCCCAACTGTCGCCAAGTTCATCCGGCGTAACCGCGACCGGCGAAAACGCGCTTGATGGTTTACTTTGAAAAAATCCAAATCCTTTCGCAAGTTCACCTGGAATTAAATTTCTTAAAGAGACATCATTAACCAACATCAGTAATCGGATGGTTTTTTCAGTCTGAGCAGGCGATGCTGCCATTGGTGTATCATCGACGATCACCGCCACTTCCGATTCCATATCTATACCAAAATCGGTTGATTCAACAATAATATCATCGCGAGGGCCAATAAAAGCATCACTACCCCCTTGGTACATCAATGGTTCCGTCCAAAATGTTTCTGGCATTTCCGCTTTTCTAGCTTTTCTCACTAACTCAACATGATTAACATAGGCACTACCATCGGCCCATTGATACGCTCTTGGTAACGGTGACTCACATTGTACTTGCTCAAAATTAAAGATGTTTTCCATTTGATTATCATTAAGTTTTTGATAAACCAGTTCAAGCTGAGGAGCTATAGTTGCCCAATCGTCCAAAACCAGCTGTAAAGTCTTAGCTATGTTATTGACTCGCACTGCTTTAGAAAGATCTCTACTGACGATCACTAGTTCACCGTCACGTGATCCATTTTTAAGTGTTGCTAATTTCATTAGTTGACCCAGTTTGTTTTTGTAAATCTGTTTTTGTTAATTTGTCGATACTATTTTGTATGCCGTTTAAACGAATTAGTTTCTACTATTTCACTTAGTCGTCTAACTCACTCCAAAGTGCATAGTGAGATTCTAACTTTCTTTTATCACTCTCTAACTCTTGCAATACTTGCTTAGATTTTTCTTGATCATTATAAAAACCTGGTTCAGTTAATAACGATTCCTGTTTTTTAATTTTTGATTCTAAAACATCAATTAAACTCGGTAATTCATCTAACTGCTGCTGTTGTTTAAATGACCTTTTTTTTACTTGAGTCATACTTTTGGGTTGATTTTTTTTACCTTTTTTCTTAGATTTTTTGCCAATGGTTGGCATAACTTGTTGTTGGTATTTTTTCCAGTCGGCATAACCGCCGATTATTTCAATAATTTGATACAATGAGCTATCAACAGGCTGTTCATTTTCACCTTCAACCAAAGCCAGAGGCAACTGATTATCAAAAACAAGTAATTCACTACAACAATTGTCTAAAAAGGCTCGGTCATGACTAATAATAATAACCGTCGAAGTCATTTCAACCAACATTTGTTCTAATATTTCTAACGTTTCAACATCTAAATCATTGGTTGGCTCATCTAAAATAAATAAGTTTGCKGGRCGAGTAAACAGTTTWGCSAGTAAAAGCCKATTAATTTCTCCCCCGGAAAGCGAATGTGCAGGCGCTCGAACGCGATCAGGGCTGAAATTGAAATCAGACATATAACTAATAACATGTTTTTCCTGACCTTCTACTACAACAAAGTCTTTACCATCTGCAATATTATCAGAAACCGACTTTTTTAAGTCAATGCCATCTCGCAATTGATCAAAATAAGCGACTTCGATATTTTCGCTGGATTTCAATTCGCCTGAAAATGCCGGAATTTGTCCCAACAACGTTTTGATAAAAGTTGTTTTGCCACAACCGTTATCACCTAATATACCTATCTTGTCTCCTTTTTGAATAATGGAAGTAAAAGGATGGATGAGCGCTCTATCAAAACCAACTTGCAAGTCCTTCATCGTGGCAACAATCTTACTACTTTGACTGGAGACACTTGCTTTCAAATTCACTTTACCGATAACATTTCGACGTTCAGAATGTTCTTGGCGCATTTGTTTTAGTGCACGCACACGACCTTCATTTCGAGTGCGTCGAGCTTTCACTCCCTGCCTTATCCACTTTTCTTCATTTGCCAAACGTTTATCAAATTCTGAATTGGTTTTTTCTTCATCAAGCAATTGTTGAGCCTTTACTTCCAGATAGGATTGGTAATTACCAGGATAGATCCTCAAATGACCTCGATCTAACTCCATGATCCTATCACAAACCTTATTCACAAAATGGCGATCATGAGACACAAAAAGCAATGCACCTTTAAAAGCAACTAATTGAGTTTCTAACCATTGAATACTAGAGAGGTCAAGGTGATTGGTGGGTTCATCTAAAATCAACAAGTCAGGATTTTGCACTAAAGCCTTAGCAAGTGCGGCTCGTCGACGCCATCCACCAGAAAGGTTTTCCATTTTAAGACCACCGTCTAGTGATAACTTTGATAAGGTTTGATCAACCCTTTGTTCGACTGACCAACCTTCAAATGCAGTAATTTTTTCTTCAAGTGATTCAAGTTTTGGCGACATGCAATCTTTAACAATTAGATCTTGATACTCATCCACCCAAGCAATGACATCTTTCAAAGCGGATTCAACAAATTCTCGGATAGTCTGAGGTGTTTTCTCAGGTAATGCTTGAGGTAAAAAGCCAATTCTATGATGATTCGAACGATTAATAATCCCATCATCTGGCATAACTTCGCCGTTAATTAACTTGAGTAACGTGGATTTTCCTGTGCCGTTTCGACCAATTAAACAAATCTTTTGTCTTTCTTCCACCACGAATGAAGCATTATCCAACAACACTTGTGGACCGTAGCTTAAACTAAGATTATCGCCTCTAATCAATGACATTGAATTTTCTTGCTTTCTATCTAAAAAGGGCGGGCATCATAGCAAAAATAAGGCATTAATCCTACTATAATTAAATAATGAAAAGTCCCTATCTAAGCAAATTTTAATTTTTACGAACATAAAAAAAGGCGGATAATCCGCCTTTAATTTTGCCTCTATCAGGCGCTGTTTTATGACAACATTAACATTTATCGATAAGAGTTTGAGCTTCCGATTTTTGTTGCTCGGTTCCGTCAGCAACCACTTCAGCCAAAATCTCTTTCGCCCCGTCAATATCACCCATATCAACATAAGCTCTCGCAAGGTCCAACTTAGTAGCAATTTCGTCACTAAGCGTTTCGCCAAAATCGATACTTTCATCAGTATCTTCGTCAAAATCGAAATCATCATCAATATCAAGTGTTATATCTTCATCATTATCGATATCAATACTAAGTTCATCTTCGCTTTCTTCAATATCTTCCTCAGAAAGCTCGTCACTTAGTTCTATCTCATCACTTAAATCTAGCGAAAATTCATCGTCGTCAGAAACGTTATCTTTTGTATCTAAAGGTGACTCAATAACAGCATCTTCACTATTTAAATCGTCCAGTCCATCTAAGTCCAAATCGTCTAACTCATCCAAATTATCTATATTGTCGGTATTTTCTAGTTCATCTAAATCGTCTAAAGAACCTAAATTGTCTAGGTCATCTAATTCGTCTAGCGACTCTATGTCGTCAGAATCAGAAACTGTCAACGAATCATCGTCACCAAAGTMTAAGCCAAATTCATCGTCAGAATCATCATTCGATTCGGAATCGCTATCTAACTCGTTTTCATCAGACAGGTCAATATCAAAATCGTCCTCATCATCATCTCCAAAAATATCTTCGGTTGAAGGCAGATCAAACTCATCTTCATCGGAATCTTCACTTGACTCACTTTCCCAAGCTTTGTTTTTTAATAAGCTAATTTGTTCAGACCACTCATCCGCATCTACGGCATCATTTACTTCAGTTTCTAATTGATTGAAACTTTCTTTATTATCATTCTCCGCATAACATTCCATCAACTTAACTTTGTAATCCGATCGAATTGGATTGTCTTCAATTGCTTCCAAAAGCAATGTTTCAGCTTGGTCTAATTTCCCGTAAGCAATATATATATCGGCTTCGCCTATCGGATCGAACTCTTCGTCGCCCGATTTTTGTGCATCCCCATCATCGTCATCCATATCAAGTTCAATAAGCATGTCATCACCAACATCAGGTAATTCAAAAACTTCTGTTGTATCCATAGAACCTGCGCCCGTGGAAGCGACTAGATCATCTTGGAAGCTGTCATCTTCCATTCGCTTTTTCATTCTCCAAAAAACGACTAGCAAAATWAKAACAACAATACCGGCAATWCCRCCCCATAAAAGTTCACCACTMTCKARTARWGAGTCRATAAACGWTTTTTCTTTTGGCTTRGTGACTTGATARGGTACTTTKGGTTTARCTTCYGAYTTTGTATCCGTTTGYGTKACAAGYTTMTCGTCAGCATTTTCTTCACYGTTAATTTCCGATTGAAGYGCATCACTTTGAGCKGAATCSGYKTCMRAAMTATCATCGGCTGTRGCTTCATTCTGATTRGATGSWTCGTCWTCTTCATTTTTAGCWAGCAATGCAAGTTCYGCATCATCTATYGCWACTAAACTACTWGTWTCTYTTGTTTTCTCTGCATTAGCGACAATATCCGCYARACGWGCACGYAACTCATCATTYTCAGCTTGYARRGTTGCAGAYTGCTCYTGWGTCCTAACTAGCTCATTTTGTAAATCTTCAATTTCAGCTTTATCAGCGCCATAYCCWYGYGCGTCRCCATCAGASTCAGCGGTSGCTAAGCTTAATCTTGARCCTCKACTTCCTTGATTGGAATCAGACTGATAACCTGAAGTTTGATCAACAATGTTTCTTGCTCCACCCGATCGCCATTGCCTATTTTGCATGACGACATCTTGCAAAGCAGCTCTCTGCGGGACACTTTGAATGACCGATTCTGAAGGAATGTCTAAAACTTTACCACGTAGAAGATTATTGATATTGCCTTTATAAAAAGCATCTGGATTAGCTCGGTAGATTGCCACCAACGTTTGATGAATACTAACATTTCGGCTCGGTCTCACTTTAGTAGCAATACTCCACAAAGTGTCGGTACTAGAAACAGCACCATACTGACTACCATCGTAACTTTGCTCATCATTTTCTTCATAACTAGAATCATCATTGCTATAACTAGCTTGCGGAGCTTGAGGCTCCGCATTTTTTCGATTGCTTTGATAATTGTCACTCGATTGTTTGGGCTTAGATTTTGCCTCACTGGTCGTTTTTTCGATTGTGGAAGCTGTCACTTCCTCAAATATTGGCGGATCAAGTAATAACGTATATTCTCGATAAAATTGCTGAGCCGGTGTATTTAGTTCAACTAAAAAATTTAAAAATGGTTCTTTGACGGCATCGTGTGTTGTGACCTTAATCACCAACTCTCCGCGACTATTTTTTAGCGTTTTGAATTTGATTTTATTTAAGAAGAAGGGTTTATCAATACCACTTTTGTCAAAGGCTCTTTGACTAGCGATTGATGCAATAACTTCATACTCCGCAAGATCGCCTGGTGAGAGAATTTTAATTTCTGCATCTAAAGGCTGATTTAGCCCAGATGACTGCTCAATATCGCCCAAACCAACGGCAAAGACATTGACAGAAAAAAATACAAAACTGGAAAGTGTGGCTATTAAAAGCTTTCTAAACATACGAGTATCCCGTTGCATGTTTTATACATATATTTGAATGAAGACAATTTTTATAACATTTTATTTAAAACTAACAACACGTTATTAAATAACTACAGGGGTTATAGACCAATATCTGCCTAATTTACAAATAAAAAAACTTAAATCTGGTAAAAAAGAGACTTTTTRAATTYMAAAATCTCTTTAAACACCATGTAGTTACGTCAGTAACTTAAGAAGTCTCTTTACAAGGTTGCGCTAACTATAGCTTATAAATAGCTTTTTACCAATAGTAACCTCGTCACAAATAGGAAATATTGTTAWACCTTGKAGCTTGYTYARGATTAAATTGAAAATACRAGRAAACTTCGTTRTTCAAYTCTTAGTCARATAGTCKCYAGTCAARCRGTTAYAATAAGCTTTCRTCTAACTCAATATAGTCTTTGTAACCCATTTTAACGCGYTKACATAAGTYRAASGMTTGAGGTARTAAATGCTGAGAGAAAAAYTTTGCMCCYACTTTTTTTCKTTCAACRAGTAATTTATTYTCAGTATGYTYAGTGCCATGTAATAWCTCTARCCACATCCACGCAWAAACCAAATGACCAAATGCGTGTARAAATTGTGTTGCTCCMCCYTGGATATCATATCCWCGRATYTYRAAATTATCTTTCATCCAWYCAATRGTATTRTCAAYYTCTAMYTTTAAATCAATCAGTTGTTGTTTTATSWGTTTAAATTCRGGYAAGTCACAYTYGCGATTGATTGATATTTSTATTTCACTATAWATTTCGCTCAACATTGATTGCTTATCCAAGCAAATTTTTCTTACCATAAAATCCTGCGCTTGAATKCCATTRGTTCCTTCGTAAATCTGTCCRATTTTTGCATCACGAACYARTTGCTCTARMCCCCACTCTCKWACRAARCCRTGCCCWCCMAGTATTTGAACWCCGAGRTTRCAWGMATCAAAGCCCTTRTCKGTAAAAAAKGCTTTAGCAACSGGKGTTAAAAAYGCCATTCGTTTTTCTGATTTTTCTCGTTCAARYTSGTCCGGATGATGATATTGTTTATCAATYTGCATGCCCATATAAACMGCTAATGCYCGACCRGCTTCKGTGTARGCTCTYTGYTCTAAAATCATGCGCCTTACATCGGCGTGTTGAATAATGGTRGTCGCTTCACCTTTAGCATTCTTACCTTGCTTTCGCTCTAATGCGTAATTTTTTGATAACTGATAAGACGTTTCMGCTAAACCRAYRCCTTGAATACCRATWGAAAGYCGTTCTAAATTCATCATMGTAAACATKGCATAAAGRCCMCGRTTTTCTTTGCCGATTAAAAAGCCCTTRGCATTATCAAARTTCATYACACAGGTRGCACTCGCCTTWATACCCATTTTATGTTCAATGCTTCCACAACTCACTCCGTTAGCATCACCCAAGCTTCCATCATCATTTACCATTATTTTAGGCACTAAAAAGAGGCTTATACCTTGAGGCCCATCAGGTGCGCCTGGTAGTTTTGCGAGAACTAGATGAATAATATTTTCAGTAAGATCTTGATCACCACCAGTAATGAACATTTTAGAGCCGTTAATAAGATAACTTCCGCCACCGCTATCTTGCGCTTTCGTTTTAATGATCCCTAAATCAGAACCCGCATGAGATTCAGTTAAGCCCATAGCCCCTGCCCAACGACCTTCTAGCATCGCAGGCAAATAGGTAGCCTTTAATTCCTCGCTAGCATGTGCGTGGATGGCATGATATGCGCCAGATGTTAAACTTGAATAAAGGCAAAATGAAGTGTTAGTTGAATAAACCATCTCTTCGGTTAACACGTTTAACATTTTTGGTAATCCTTGACCACCAAACTCAGGATCGCCCGATAACCCTTGCCATCCTCCCTGTGCGTATTCACGATAAGCTTCTTTAAAGCCTTTAGGAGTAGTGACTATTCCGTTTACAAAAGAGCATCCTTCTTCATCACCTTCTCTATTAATCGGGAACAAAACATTCTCTGAAAACTTAGCAGATTCTTCTAAAACCGCTGAATATAGATCTTCATCAAAATCCTTAAAGGCTTCAATATCGCCAAGGCTTTTTTGAATATGAAAGACATCTTTCAATAGAAAATTCATATCATCTAGGGGCGCTTTATAGGTCATTTCGTATTAATCCAAATAATTTTATATTTCAGCATAGTCTCACTTCGTCCATGGACATCGACGAACCGCCATCCGTGGCTCCTTTCGTCATACGACCTACATGGATGTAGGAAGTGCCGTTTTTGCATGGAGCAAAAAACGTCCAGTCCATCCGTGGACATCGACGAACCGCCATCCATGGCTCCTTTCGTCATACAGTCCATCCATGGACATAAAAAAAGGCTCCATCGGAGCCTTTCTATAATCTAGTGTGGTCAGACCATAAGATTTTAGCACATTTCAAACAAATTCAAACGATTGTTTTAAATTAGTGTTTGAATATGTACATCTATTTATAAGCGCTAATCTACGGGGTTCTTTTTAAAATGTGTCCAATAGTCTTCAACCGTTTGCTTCATATCTTTATGTAGCAATAATATACCAAAGAGATTAGGTAGGGTCATCAGCGCCACGGTGACCAGAGCTATATCCCAAATAATCGATGAATCAATTATCGCCGCAATAAAAAATGCAGCAACATAAACGACTCGATAAGGTAAGACAGCGGCGGGACCAATCAGATAGGTAATCGCTCTATCACCATAATAAGACCAAGCAATAGCCGTACTAAATGCAAACAACAGCAATCCAATTGAAATAACATATTGTCCACTGTCACCAAAAAAGCCTCTTTTGAATGCTTCCGTGGTTAACGTAACCCCTTTTACTAACGATTTTCCAGAGACGACTAACGAATCATCAGAGTTAATAATACTGCCATTTTCTATTTCTATACTGCCGTTAAACAATTCTCCATCAATAGAATAGGTTACTTTTTCAGCGACAGAACGAAGCGCGATGATTGTATATCCATCTGAAGTCGATACGCCATTAACGACTTCAATCTTCCCGTTGAAGCTCTCAATATCTGTTAATCCGTTCACATGGCTATATAAATTATTAACATCTTCTTTTTTCGTATCATCAAAATGCCCAGTAACATATTCCATATCGGTTCTGTCAAAATTGTTTTGATGTTTTTCAGACCAAACACCTGAAGATAAAATAACTAAACCGGTTATGGTACAAATAACGATCGTATCGATAAATGGTTCTAATAACGAAACCATGCCTTCTGATGCGGGTTCTTCTCCTTTAGCGCTTGCATGGGCTATAGCCGCTGAGCCTTGTCCTGCTTCATTGGAAAATAATCCACGGTTAACGCCTCTTTCCATTGCGTAAACGAAACTAGCACCCAAAAATCCACCAACAGCTGCTGAGCCAGTAAAGGCGTATTCGAAAATAGATACGAAAGATGGGATAATGTTATCCAAATTCATAAAAATAACCGACATTGCGCCCAAGATATAAATCAGTGACATGATTGGAACCACTTTTTCAGCGAATTGAGCGATCCGCTTAATTCCGCCGATAATAACAAAACCTAAACACACAGATAGTACAAGTCCGGTTACCCAATTTTCAATGCCAAAAGATGCTTTCATTCCAACCGCGATACTATTAATTTGTGGCATATTGCCGCTACCTATCGAACTCAATACCGTTGCGACAGCAAAAATAACAGCCAACCACTTCATATTTAATTTTTTCTCCATAAAATACATGGGTCCACCTGCCATGGTGCCATCGGAGGTTTTTTCTCTGTACTTATGAGACAGTGTGACTTCAACAAACTTGGTTGTCATGCCAAAAAATGCAGTGATCCACATCCAAAAAAGTGCGGCTGGACCGCCAAAATAAATGGCTAGAGCAACACCGCCAATATTACCTGTTCCAACAGTTCCAGATAATGCAGTTGTCAAAGCTTGAAAATGGGTAGTATCACCGGGAGCATCTTTTTTAGCGTATTTACCGCGAAGAATTCGAGTGGCGTGTGCAAAATACCGTATTTGAGGAAAGCCTAGATATATAGTGAATAAAAGACCCGTTCCTACTAAAATATACGGAAACAGAAAATATCCACCTAAATAGGCATCTATAGACAAAATAAAATCAGAAAAAGCTTCCAAAAGTAACCCCTTAAATTATAAATTTATTATTAGTTGAGGAATACTAAACGAATCAAGCGCAAAAGTCTTGTAGCGACTAATTGAAACAGGCATTCTTGATGAAATACCTAGGAATTTTAGAAAGCCTATAAAATGACCTATCGACCACGCATTCGAATGCCTTTTTCGACGGACACATAAACTTCTAAAGCATTGATGTTTTTAGGGAAAAAACATCCGGAAATTTGTGCTGATGCGAGACTAGCGCCATCTAAACTTGCTTTGCTAAAATCTATCCCTCTCAAGTCTGTTGCTCGGAAATAACATCCATCAAAGTTAATTCCATCAGCATTGAGGCCTCTTAAATCGAGTCCTCGAAAATCACATTCATGGAAATCGATAGAATCAACAGATTCTCGTTGCTGATTAAACTCCTTGATTTTTTCATCCCTGATCAATTGATATAATGGATCATCTGGAAACCTTAGAGACATATTGAATTACCCCGACTGAAGTTCAAAATCACATTGTTTTAACGTGAATGGATAACTCAAGTATAGTGGATATTTAGCTATCTGCTTATTTTCTGTAGTCGCCTAATGACAGTAAGTAAACCGATTAACAAGAATAAGGAATAATTAAAACTTCCTGCGGTTTCAAATTCAGCATCTTCCGTTGCAATGATATCTACTCCGCCGGAATCGCCAGAATTATCAGTGCTTCCAGAACTTCCATCATCTCCACCATCACTACCTCCATCGCCGCCGCTAGCTCCTCCTCCGCCATCATCAGTAGTGTCATCATCGTTAATAAAAATTTGTACAGACGATGGCGCACCAATTTGAGCGCCACCTGCTGGTTGGCTTAAAGATAAGCTGAAGAACTCACTTTCTTCATCAATGGCATCATCCAAAATAGAAATCGTAAAAGTGGCGTTTTTATTTCCTTCAGGAAATACCAATGTACCAGATGTTGCCTGATAGTCACTACCGGAAATAGCGCCAGAATCGGAGGTAGAGTAATTAACCGATACTTCGCCGGTTGCTCCAAAAGTGCGTAAAATCATAATTTCAATGGTTCCGCTAGCCACATTTTCATCAACGTCATATGAAACTCTAGAGAACAAAAATGTACCAGGATTGACATCTAATTCATTATCTATAATATTCACTTTAGCTTGATTTGGCTCACCAATAACCGCACCACCCATCGCCGTTCCAGCAATTAATTGAATGGTGAAAACCTCAGTCCCCTCAAATACGACATCATCTAATAAAGGGACTGTAATTTGTTGACTAGTCTCAGTATCTGCAAAAGTTAAAGTGCCACTTGTTTCTGTAAAATCGGTTCCGTTTTCAGCAGTATCGCCAACAATTCTGCTAGCGACAAAATCAACAGTAACGACACCTTGCGTACCTAACTCTCGGTTAACCGTTATAGAAAAGTTAGGTTGATCCTCATCGACGTCTACACTAGTGTCTTGCAATGTAAACAAGCCAAACTGCTGAGCCGGACCTATCGAAATAATCCAATTGTCGATAATGGCAAGATCCGCTGAGCTGATTAGATTTCCATTGGGAGGCATCATTCCTCCACAGACGACATTAACGTTAGTTAATTTCTGATGTAAAACAGAGACATTAACGTCTCCTGGTTCAACTAAAATATCTCCAGAATTACTACAATTAGCAACGATATTGACGAGCGAGACTTCTGAAACCGTCGCATTATCTAACGCTAAGTTCCCTGAGAGATTAGCGCCAGCGTGGCAATCTAAGCAGTTATTTCGAACAAAAACATCTTGCACATTATCGGGTAGAGCAAATGCAAACCCGTTACAACTAATCATTAAAAAACCAATAGAGCTAATTATGATTAGTCTTTTCTTTAAAACTTGCATCAAATACAACATGAAAACCTCAAGAATTCTACAAATTACAAGTCAATTTATCACGACTCAATACATTAATATTAGTCAAGGATCTCAATTTGGGCATAAAAAAAACCGGAACAAGTCCGGTTTTATCTATTATGGAAGCTAAGTTTACAATTTGTCGGCTTCTTCAGAAAGATACTTTGCAACGCCATCAGGTGATGCATCCATACCTTTATCACCTTGGCTCCAACCGGCAGGGCAAACTTCGCCATGCTCTTCATGGAATTTTAATGCATCAACCATGCGTAACATTTCATCAATATTTCTTCCAAGAGGAAGATCATTCACTACTTGATGACGTACCATGCCTTCTTGATCGATTAAAAATGAACCTCTAAAAGCCACGCCATCGGTAGGATGCTCAACATCATAAGCTTTACAAATTTCATGTTTTACATCAGCGACTAAAGCATAACCAACTTTACCGATACCACCATCATTGATCGCCGTATTTCTCCATGCATTGTGCGAAAACTGAGAATCAATTGAAATACCAATCACTTCAACACCGCGCTCTGTAAAATCTTTTAAACGGTGATCAAAAGCGATTAATTCTGACGGACATACAAATGTAAAATCTAAAGGATAAAAGAAAATGACCGCCATTTTCCCTTTAATTGTTTCTTTTAAATTAAAAGTATCTACTATTTCGCCATTTCCTAAAACAGCTGCTGCGGTAAAATCTGGTGCTTCGCGACCAACAAGTACGCCCATATTGACTCTCCAATGTTTGTGTATAATGTTAATGAATTGACCAAGCTAATGACCAAATAGATGAGAGTTGTAAAGATACAGGTATTTAGTGAGCAATCCAATAGTTGCTCACAATAGTTTTAATAGACATAAACTATAAAAATCTAGAGGATAATATAGAAACGTTATTCCGCTTCAAATCGCTGTTGCATATTAATAGCATAATCATCGCCATTTCTACCTAACAAACCATCTTTAAACCGATTGGATGGAGGTCGGTTTCCAAACCAGACATTAACAATGAATCGGTAAAACTCTCCACTAATTTCGCCTAAAAAACGTTTGTTGTGGTAGACCCGCGTACCAAAATCGGGGTGGTAATCAAAGCGAATAATGTCGCCTTTTTTGATTGCCCGCTTAAAAAATGTTTTTAATTGCTTAACAAATACGATATTATCTTTTAGAGCCTCACGGTCGTTATTTATTTTCATGCCTTGAGACAGCCTTCGCCAAAAAGTTCTTCCGGAAACCTTATCCAAAACAAACTTAAACTCCATTCGACGCGCAGCATCAATATATACCAAATCGTCCACAGAAGCATAGCTTGCAGACTCATCAATAGAAAAACGAGCCAAATAAAAATCTTTATTGAGAAATTTTGTCAAACCATATCCGGTAGGGATTAAGGTTTTTTCTAGGATTTTTGCTTTTTCTTGGAGAACGTATGTAGTGGAGCTTTCTCCAAACGTAAATGCCGAAAAAACAGCTATTATCAAAGCAACTATGTTGTGGTAAAAAGACGCTTGTTTCATTAGGGAAAAAACCTATATAAAGTTATTTAACAATTCAATCCCTTGTCAATTTGTAAGTAGTTGATTATACCTTTTAAATTTGCTAACTATTTAATTCTAACTGGTAATATTTACACTATAATACATTAATGTGGAAGTCTAGGATATTGCAAGAGTAACCATATCGATTGTAGCTCTGCAAAAGAAATCAATTCATTAACAGTCGGCTATAATATAGAAGAGTTAAATTGTAAGCAAATGCTTTTATTTAGAGCTTGCTTAAGCGATGTTATTCATCATATGATCGCGCTTTAGGCACTTATTATCAGTAATTTTAGCAAACTAGACCAAGCTTTGTGAACTCCGTCACACTTTGCTCTCAATGTTTGTAAAAGCCTCTTTCTAAAACGTTATATAAATCTAATTGTTTGGAGCTTTAACGAAAATGTTTTCGTTTTTTTCTCATATTAAACTAACTATATCAAAAATATTTGATAGCATTAAGTTGTTTAAATTACTCTTAGGTTTCCTATTTTTAATTAACATTTCATCCTCAAATCTTTATGCTCTTGAATCAAACAACCTTAATGGTACTCCTCTCAAATTGCTTGGTATAGCTATCCATAACGAATTAAGAAATGAGATCTACATAGGTGCAATGTTTGCCCCAGCCGAAGTGGATAACTATGAATCTCTTTACGATACTTCAATAACAAAAAATATGAGTTTACGGTTTATACAGGGCTATTCAAAACGAAAAGTTGCTCGTCTTTGGAAACAACGGATTGCGATGAACAATGAAAAATCAAAGTGGCAACCATTGACCAAAGACATCATTCGTTTTGCAAAAATATTTAAGAGATCGATGCAAGCCGGAGATGAGATAAAATTAATTTACATCCCAAATGAAGGAACAAAGATTTATTTAAATACTAGTTTGTTTTTGGTCGTTCAAAATCCAGAGTTTTATACTGTTTTACTTAATATTTGGTACGGAAAAGTCCCACCTAGCAAGCTTTTTAAAACTGGTATAACTGGCAAAAATACGGATTATTTACAAAAAAAAATTATCACTCAATACGAGTCACTGATATCAATACCAGGTAGATTTGAAAAAGATAAACCTAAAGTAGTGAGAAACAAAAGAGTTAATACAGCGAACAATAAAAAAAGTCCCGAAATAAAAAAACCTGTCAATAAAGCTAGTAACAAGGTCATTACAATCGCCAAATCTGCATCCTCATCAACAAAAGAATTAGTTGAAGGATTTAAATCTAATATCCCCAAAATAGTCACCCGTAAAGAAAAAATAAACTATATTGCAGACAAAAAAGAATTGTTTAAAATTAATTTAGAATTATCAGATAGTAATCTCGATAATACCACTTTAAAACCAATTGATTTATCAGAGCCTGTTGGTAATAAACCAATAACCAAATTAGATGAAATTCCTTCACAAAATCCTCCCTTACCTCAAAACACAAAGGAAATCATTGCTAATAAATCAGATTCTAATACATTAAATACAAAGGTTGCTTTAGCAAAACCGGTCCAAGTTGAAGATTTCGCGAATAATTTGGAAAATTCATCGGGTAACGTTGAAGCTGTAGATAATGATTTAATTAGAGGAGCATATGCCCGAGAGTTAATTGATACGGTTAAAAAGAACCAAAAATACCCTCGAAAAGCAATCCAAAAAGGTCATGAGGGAAATTTACTTATCTCATTAACCATAAACGCTATTGGTGAAATTGTTAATTTAGCACTAATACAACGTTCAGGCTCAAGATATTTAGATATCGGCGTTTTAAGGCAAGTAAGAGAAATAGAACCTTTCCCTCCTATACCYRRMTCMTTAAATATTGAATCTTTTGAAGTTGAAATACCRATGARTTTTTCTTTTACAAAATARCNATTTTTTGCTCCTGCAAAAATTGCATACATTACATCCATGTAAWTARWYWSCAYTYRWRMAKWNACNNTTAWCKWMTWKMKMNNTATAAASRNNTWAAWTTYSKWNNTWATNNTYGACCACTAACGAAGCCTCCAACGCCAATCCTTGCTCATCTCTAATTAAGATACTTCGATTTTCACCAACCTCGCCCACAACCACTTGATAAGTTCCTGCATCGATAGGCAATGTAGACTCTGTTTCATCAAATAGTGATGCAAAAAAACCAGGTTCTGGACTTTGTAGCTCTAAAAAATAGGTGTTTTGACGAATATCTTTATCAATGATAATAAACCCAAGATCTAACATCACTTTAGCCGTTTTTTCCCAAACCAAAGAGTGTAAAGCCTCGGTAACCAATATTGCTTCATTTTTTATATTTTGACCCAGTTCAACTTTAAAACCAGCCATTATTCTTTGGCGATATTGATGCTGTCTAATTTGTAATTGCTTATCATAATAGCTCAAAAATAAATTCATCATATCCGCCGAGTCAGCCCAAGAGACAGAAGCTACTCCCCACTCATCATCCTCATCAGCTCGACTTTCAGAGGCATTTCTTTCAACGAATAATTTAAGCTCATTAGGTATGTCACTTTTAACCATTTTAAAACTAAACTTAGCTCGGTTTAATTCAGCGTCTTCCGACCCATCGAGCTCTATCCAAATACCTTGCTCACCAACCGGTATCCAATTAGTTAAAACGATTGCCTTGTCTTCCTCGTTAATGTTGGAATCTATATTATATTCAGCAAGAAACTTCTGAATAGACTCCCATACAAATAGTACTTCATCGAGGATATATACAGCCGGCAAGCTTGACTGACTATCAACTCGGGTATTTTCTAGAACCGCCAATATTTGTACAGGAGCAGACGGATCGAGAGCGCTACCGATGTTTTGTACACTGGCTAATTTTCCAATAGTAGGTAATTGAGTGAAATCAGCCTTACTTTGATGAACTAATCCTGGTGGTAATTCAAGGGGTTTACTTTCTTTTGCATTAACATATTCAAATTCACGACTTTTTATTAAACCGTCATCTCCATAGATAAAACCACACCCAGTAACATAGAATGAGACGCAACATATGCCAAAAACTCTTACTTGATTCAAACTTAAATACTTCAAAGGTAACTCCAACAAATATGCAAAAATAACAAAATAGGTTCTAAATACTAGGTTAACCAATTCTCTCGAACAATGCCTTAGGACACGCAAACTAGAGTAGGCGTTCACTTAAAAAGAAATTATTTAGTATTTAGCTGGCCGTTCTACTCAATTTTAACTTTTTTACCCGCGCATAAAAAGCTTTTTGCTCCTCGATAGAGCAGTTATTTTGTGAATAGCGTATAGAAAGGTAAAATTGAAGTAATGTTTCTAAACGCCTGATTGAATTTTTAGACAGTTTTACCTGCGAAGAATCATTACTAGAAATAGTATTTCGCAATTTCAATTGACTTAAAAACTCTGTAAACCCATGATTAGAATGAATTTTAATGCCATATTTTGAAAGTTTTTTGTTTAGCAAGCGAATTGCCGTAAACAAAATATTGGTTTTTTCTTTCTTAAACTTCCAGTTCATATTAATAAGCAATAGAAAGACAATGATTGCTACTAAACTTAATAAGGCAATTTGTTCCCGACTAAGTTGGTCTAAGCCTAAACTTGTCATCAATTTTTTTTGCAAACCCAGATTGTACTCGAGAAACCAGTTATTCCATCCCGAGTCTAACTGATCTAACCAAAATTCAAATTGCTTAGAGAATGCGATATCACCAACATCAATACTGTCAAATTCAAAAGATTCGAATAAACTACGCCTTTGCGTATAATCGGTTAATAATTGCTCTTCTATTCGGTGTTTCGCGATTGCTGCAGTTGGATCGACGCGTACCCAGCCTTTGTCAGCAAACCAAATTTCAGTCCATGCATGCGCATTAGAATGACGAACAATCCAATAATCAGAAAGAAGATTTTTTTCAGCACCTTGGTAACCGATTACCACCCGTGCAGGTATATTGACCGCTCTAGCTAAAAACACTAACGCCCCCGCATAATGTTCACAAAATCCTTTTTGTTCGTCAAGCCAAAAACTATCAACGGTATTTTCATCCATCACCGGTGGAGAAAGTGTATAAAAATATGCTTCTTGGTGTATCTTTTTTAATATTGACTGAATAAATTGTTCGTCTGTTTTGCTCTTCTCTCTTTCTTTTTTAGCCCAACTCATTGAACGAGGATTGTAACCTTCTGGTAGGCTCGTATTTAAAGTGCGAAATTGCATCTCGTTATTGATTGATAGGTCTGTTTGTGACTCTGCTCGATATTTGATACGAGCAAATAATTTTCGATTCGTTGAAACCGACGAATCATTTAATACTTTGGCTATAGAAATAACTCGGCTAGGTTTATCCAAAAATGTTAACCAATTCTGTTGGGTAGCTTCCAGCGCAATTTCATAACGRTMANAKCWAYNTSAARTWNNAAGNCWGKNCTNCWTKSKRYYMWNGCMCYWNGMMTYGRAYYSASKYWWWCNAMRYYKYWKMYWYWYYSWMATKSRCYNTTACCGTCTTTAGTCCAATTATCATTTATAACATTATTAACATGTGTCCAAGTTAAGCCGTCAAAGGTATCTAACACTAACGTTCGCCAATAAAATTCGCTCCCGGTAGGTTCATCTCCGTAAAACTTTGCTCTAAAGGCTATTTCATCGGATAAATGCAAAGAACTAATCGCTCCTGGAGTCATTGATTCGGAAATACCGCTAGTTGCACTTTTATTTCCTGGCATTTTCCAAATAGGTCCAGATAAGCGCGGAAAAAATAAAAATAGCACGATCATGATTGGGAGCGCTAACATTAAGTATTTTAAAAGTTGTTTAAATAAATAGCCTGAGGATGAGTTGAAAAAAACTAATCGATTGCTGTCGACAACATTCGATTGATAAGTGTTACTATTACCTATCGTATGAGTCGACTGTAAAGCATATAAAATAGCTAATACMGGTATAAATTGATAGCTMGCAATTAATGCAGARCTRCTAAATAAAAATGYGGCTAGTAATAAAAAGAAACCTAGCAACATTAAAATATAAACATCTCTTTTCGACTCAATTTCTATTATTTTCAAACCGTACATAATGGCAATTAAAGATACACCGGCATCTCTCCCAGCTAAACGGTGAAAAGAAGCAAGCACACCGGCAACAGCAACAATAGTAAGCAATACTTTTAGCCCTCTAATAAGATTAAATTTATTTTTAACCTGACTTAAATAAACTAAACCCAGTACGGTGCTATTGAAGATAAAAATCCAAAAAGGCAAAAAGAAATATAAAGGAAGAAGAACGAGTTGATGTGCAACTAATACAGAAATTATTTTAATTGGGCGACGGTTAAGTTCTTCAATAGAAACTTGATCGGTTGTGAACGTTTGATGTAAAAGAATACTCATCAAACCATCTCATCAAGTTTGAATAAAGCGAGTGTTGATAGACATTTCTTTAAATGGTGCTCGCCACTATCCTTGTTAATAAACTGACCAGGTAATGACAATGAAAATGCTTGTTTCTGACTATTGGCAATTAGGACCAAATAACATAAATAACTCAGTCTAAGTTCTTTTTCAACATTAGAAAAATCATCCCAATTAAACGCACTTTCGTTGACCGACATTGAAGTAAAAGATTTTATATACATTCCCTGCTCTTTCGCCGTTGCTTTCCAATCAACACGAGATATGGGATCACCCACTTTATAAGCCCTAATACCATCATATTCAGAGTCTACATTGTTCGATTGATTATTTGAATCACCTTTATCATTAGCTATTGGATTTAAAACATTTTCATCTGGTTCAATTGGTTGAGGATAAATCAAAATAGCAGACTTAAATTTAAACCACGACCAAACCTTAAGTAATCCGAAAGGAAAGCAGCTTGTAGTGACTATTTTGGGTACTAAAAACCAACCTCTTTTAACTGCTTTGATAGGCAAAATAAATATTTTTTTAGTATATGGTTTACCATCCGAACTTGGCAAATCCAAATAAAAAAGAGATTTCTTATCAAAACCTACAGCAATACCCAAATGAGGTAAACCTGATTGGCTAGAAACATGAAAATTGAAATTTAGTTCTTCACCAGCAAAAACAGATTGATTCTTAGCAAACTCGAAAGCCAAGCCTTGTAAGTTTTTAAAAGTAAAAACAATGCTAACAATACCGATACTACAAATGAGAAATGTTAATAAAAATGCCAAGTTGTTTTGATAATTAGTCGATGCGATCATCATTAACAATATAATCAACATCAATAAAAAACCCGCTTTTGTGGGTAATATGTAAGTCGAACGCTGCTCCAGAACAATCCTGTCGGCTATTTGCATACGGTTTGAAAACCAGTTGCTAAAAGAAAAATTTGAGGCCTTTTTTTTCACACTGATTCAGAATAATATTTTGGTTACGTTACTGAACTTTGAAGTTATCATTCTAAAAATCATTGTTTTAGCATTTGCTTTCTTAGAAAGCATTATCTAGGAATAGCCACTTGCTGAAGTAAAGCTTTGACAGGATTACTAGATAATCCTTTTCCATAGGATTTATCCATCGATTCACTTAACAAACGGTGTTCGGTTACAGCGCACCAAACCGCTTGAATATCTTCGGGAATGACAAATTCTCTATCTTGTAAATAAGCCCAAGCTTTTGACGCCCTTAACACAGACAAACCTGCTCTAGGTGATAACCCATGGGACCATTGATTGCTTCTACGGGTTGCGTCTATAAGATCTTGCAAGTAATCAAAAAGCACATCACTCACGGTAATATTTTCGATACTCCGTTGCGCTATTTTAAGTTCTTCAACTGAAATTTTAGGCACTAACTGAGCAATCTGTTTTCTTGATTCATTACCGGAGAGCAGTTTTCGCTCGAACTCTCTTGCCGGAAATCCCAACGTGATCCGGATCAGAAATCGATCTAACTGAGATTCAGGTAGTGGATAAGTACCTATTTGATGAAAAGAATTTTGAGTCGCTATAACAAAAAAAGGATTGGGTAATTCGTAAGTGTTTCCATCAGCGGTTACTTGCCCTTCTTCCATTGCTTCTAGTAATGCGCTTTGGGATTTTGGCGAGGCTCTATTAATTTCATCTGCAAGGACTACTTGTGTAAATATTGGTCCTTTATGGAACTCAAAACTCTCATTAGATCGTTTATAGATAGATGAACCGGTAATATCTCCAGGTAAGATATCACTAGTAAATTGAATTCTCTGAAACTCCAAACCCAAAATCTTCGCTAATGCGTGAGCAAGGGTGGTTTTCCCCATTCCAGGAAGATCCTCTATCAACAAATGTCCTTGTGCTAAAAGGCAAACCAACGACAATTTTAGTTGCTCTGGTTTACCTAAGATAATGCCAGAAAGAGTGTCTAATATTTCATTTAATTTTTTATTTAACATTGGGAGACTTTCGCACCACAACTATAATATTTCTAATCATTGAGCATGGTTTAATTTAGTTGATAAATCAATAATTAGATTAAATGTTTTGTGATTTCGATAATGAGCCATATACCGCAAAGAACAGATATTACAAGTTTCATACACAATATTTATTGGCTAAAACTATTGACTAAACCTTAAATTCAGCCCAAATAGGACAGTGATCGGATGGTTTTTCCATAGCACGAATGTCGTAATCAACTCCAGCGTCAATACACTTGTCATATAAATCTTGAGTAGACAGCACTAAGTCTATTCTCAACCCACGTTTTGGATCATCCGCAAACCCTCGGCTACGATAGTCAAACCAACTAAAACGATCATTAACGTCTGGATAAAATTTTCTGAAAGTATCAAAGAATCCCTTATCAGTGATCGTTTTTAGCCATTCACGTTCAATCGGCTGAAAGCTACATTTTCCCGACGTCAACCAGCGCTTTGCATTTTTGTCTCCAATGCCGATGTCATTATCTTTATGTGAAATATTAAAGTCTCCAGTAACGACCCAGTTATTTTTGAGCTTCATTTTATCAAGATAATCATCAAGATCGGWATARAACTTTTCTTTYGCWGGGAATTTRSTYTCATGGTGAATTGAGTCACCTTGAGGRAAGTARCCATTAAAAACAAAGACATTTTCTTTTTCACCTTTGTGCTCAGTAATAATCACTCTTTTTTGCGATTCATCGGTATCGGTTGGAAACCCTTTTTCAAAAGACACAGGCGCCTCTTTAGATAAAGTAGCAACACCGTAATGCCCTTTTTGTCCGTGATATATTACATGGTAGCCGGTCTCTTCTATCATTTCATGCGGGAAGTCATCATCATGAACTTTGGTTTCTTGTAGTGCAATAACRTCRGGAGAATGCGCTTCRATAATMGCRTTYAGTTGRTGTGGTCTWGCTCTCAAACTRTTGATRTTAAATGATATGATTTTCATAAACGGCCTACTCTGCTCGGTAAATTCTGATTGTTTTCTCTAAGCATTAACCCAACTTAGAAACAAATTATTCTGTTCGTTTTCATCTTCATTTTTAAAACTTAAATAGCATGTATTAGGATCACTAGGTTTTAGCATACAATCACTATGATACAACCTATCACGTCGGAAATAACTTATTTTAATCATCGAATCATTTAAATATTGACCAATAATTAAATCCAAATCAACCGAAGTCACTCTGACATCATTAACCGCAATAATAATATCTTTATTAGAAATACCACATAGTGCTCCAGCACCATCATTAAAGACACTTTTAACTAGAGCGCCCAATGGATGTTTTTGATGGGTTATCGATAGCGAAGGGCTTTCAGTTAGAGCTTTAGCGATGGCTTTTTGGTATCCTCCTGCGTCACCTTGTTTGGATTCAGTGACTAATTGAAAGACAATGCCTAGTCGCTCAAAAATGGAGGTTAAATCTAACTCGTTAGTTGAATATAAATGATGTTGRAAAAAWKCATTCATATTAACMAAGCGTCCAWAGTGAGTTTCGAGTAATTCYTCACAYGCCATTTGAATGCCTTTTTCTGAAACACCGACYCYAATMTTSCCATGTTCTWGCCAAAYTTTTCTCATTAAATCATCTAGAGAAAGTTGATTATTAGTGAGTTGTCTAATTTCAAAATCAAGAGATAAAGCGACTAATGATCCTTTGACGTAGTAGCTGGTAATAGCATTTGGTGCATTCTCATCTTGTTGGTAAAACTTAGTCCAAGAATCAAAGCTTGAATCTGCCAATGCCTGGTTTAGCCTGCCTGCACCTTTGTAATATCTTGAAATCGTTTTCGCCAGCATGTCCAAATATTCGGCGTAGGAAATGACATTAGCTCTAACAAGAAAGAGTTCATCAATGTAGGATGTAACGCCCTCAAAAAACCAAAGTAGTTCGGTGTTAACTTCAGATTGTAATGCCAATGGTTTGAATTTTTCTGGTTTGATTCTTTTCACATTCCAACTATGAAAATACTCATGACAGCATAATGATAGAAATTTTTGATAGTCTTTACTTTTAACATCTGTATCGGCTCCGATTAGAGGTAAATCGGCAAAACTGCAATGTAAAGCCGTTGATGATAAGTGCTCTAAGCCTCCAAAACCATTTTTCATAACGAAGGTCATAAAAAGATAGCTTTCAAAAGGCGGTTTGTCGTTGGCAAAATATCTGCACTCATATTCACAGATTAATTGAACATCTTTTGCTATTCGGGCTAAATCAATATTGTTAGGTGCTTCCGTAAAGACCATTTTATGGGGAGTGTTATTAGCTATAAAATCAACCACTTGTAATTCAGCAATTTCAAAAGGATGGTCAATTAAAAATTCATATGATCGAGCAACGTATTCTCCGAAGCCATTATCATCGATTTCCACGGATGGTAAACTGGTTGCCACACTCCATTTATGACTAATTGAATGGGATGTTGCAACTATTGATACACAATGTTTTTCTGATTCAAAGCCATCAACGGCAAGAAAAACGCTAGTTCCGTTAAAAAAACAATGGTGCTCATCAAAATGTGCCGAACGAACCGATAAATCCCATGCGTAGACTTTGTAGTCAATCGCTAAACTATTCACATCTTGGTTAATCATCCAACGTGATTTTGATATTTTTGTTAATGAAATAGTTTCATCGCACTCTTTCGCTTGAAGAAAAACAATATTTTTCGAGAAATCTCGAATTAAGTAACTTCCAGGGATCCAATCGGGTAGCCAAAACTCTTGTCCACATTTCAAGGGTGAGTCAACAAATAATTGAACGTTAATTAGGTGTTTTTTTAACTCTTCAAGGTTAATTCGATAGCTAATATTCATTGAGCATTCTTAATTTCTTACCTATTTGTAACAAAGTAGCAATGTTATCCTGTCATCTGGTGATATTACCACCTATTTAAATTGAACTTCACTGTTAGGCATCGTATATTCAACCGGTTAAATCTGAATTTTATATCAACCCTAATTCAGAACACGCAGATGTATCGGTGGATGCTCAAAATAATCATATATATAGCATTTCATTTAATACTTGTACTTGTAATTTTCATGACAGGAGAAAACATGACTAAATCTAAACTAGATTTTAAAAACAGAGGAAAAACGGCCAAGTTCCTACTTTCCAGTTTACCGCTCATAATGGCAGCAAACTTTCAAACAGTTCAAGCGGAAAACAGTAATTTTATTATCAACTGCCAATCTGATTGTTCCGCCCTGATCGAAAAAGTTGCTACTCTTGGTGGCGCAGTTACTCATAAATATGCAAACATTAATGCTATTTCCGTATCAATGGATAATGACAACCGCGCGGAGTTGATGTCTATTCAACCAAATGCTATCGTCACTAAAGATAAAACGTTTAATCTACCGAGCCCTAAAGAGTCTTTTGAACTAACTAATTCGGCAGATATTCGTGAAGTTAAGGGTGCTGAATTAGCTAGCCTACTAGACAGCGAAATTCCCGATGGATTTGAATACAATAATCTTATCACTGGTGCTGCATTAATGAATTCAGCAGGATTCACTGGTAATGGAACGATTGTAGCGGTTATCGATTCAGGCACAGCTAATAACGGTGCTGTTGTTGCTTCTATTGCGGGTAGTGTTATCGGTGGCGAAAACTTCGTTCCTGGTGCAGGCGAACCTTCGGCAACAAGTACTGCTAATGGTAGTCATGGTACATGGGTTGGTTCAACAATCGCTGGCCACACTTACTTCTTTTTAAATTCAGCATCTACATTTGCACAATCTGTAAACAATAACTTACCTTCGAGCATCATCCATGAATACTTACCGGGTTTATCGGTACTTCCAATGTTTGGCTCTGCACCTGAAGCTAGCCTTTATGCAATGAAAGTATTCTCTGCATTTGGTGGTGGCTCTCCAGAATCACGCATTATTGCAGCAATGGATAGAGTCATTACCTTAAAAACAAATTATGATAATGGCGTACCTTCTGTTCCAACTAACCCTGGTTGTGGTGCTGAAGAAGATCCATGTGTTTATGATTCTTTAAATATTACAGTCGTTAATATGAGCCTTGGTGGCGGTACTTTATATGCTGCTCAGGATTTAGAAGATCAATTAACAAAGCAAATGTTAAAAGCGGGTATTACGTTAGTCGCTGCGGCGGGTAATGAAGGCCACGCGGCAATTACAGGCGGAAGTCCTGGAACTGGTCTTGGTTCTTTAACCGTTGGTGCTGCAAGCACTGTTGGAAACGAGCGAGTATTACGTGATTTACAGTACGGGCTAGGGGTAGGTAGTCTTTTCCGTCCAAGTAACCATATTCAAATGGCTACTTTTAGTTCACGTGGTCCAAGTGCTGATGGCAGAGCGTCTACCGATATAGTAGCGAATGGTTTTGCAAATCTTGTACAAGGCCCTACTGGCGGAATCAATTTAGTGAGTGGAACTTCATTTTCAGCTCCTATGGTTGCCGGAGCTGCTGCAACGCTAGTTCAAGCATTCCCTTCAGCACCCGCTATAGCGATTAGAAATGCACTTAAACAAGGTGCTAATGCTAACGTACTTGGTGATAACTCAGCTGAAATTGACCAAGGTGCTGGATTTCTTGATATCCCTGCAGCATATAATTTATTAGCGACTCGCAGCGTAGATAAGTCTTTGCCTAAAGGATTTGGAAACAAAAGCGTTGCTAAAAACTTATATCATGCGGGTTACCCTGCAATGAATATGGGTAAAGGTAGTTCAGCGATGACGGAAAGTCTTAACGATTTAAGACCTGGTCAAGTAGCTCATATCTTTATCGAAACTAAGCAAGAAACTGACTCAATTACAATCGACTTTACTAATGTAGTTGCTTCACTAGCTGCTGGCGATCAAAACTTGTTTTTTGGTGACGACGTTTATTACGTACTTCAAGATGCAATGACTCATAACCAAGTCACMCTTGCTTCWGGWTAYATTAATGCTGACCACAGCATTACWATCGATAAYCCACAAACSGGYATWTTAAGAYTAGCSGTTATGGGYGATTGGACAAATGCTGGCGATGTTTCTGCAGATGTAACTGTTTCTAGTAACGTCAGTCTTCCAAGTGCTTTATCTGGAATGGGCGGTGTTGAACAGAACGAGCAACTAGTTGATGAATTCTATGTACCGGACGGAACGACTCAAGTTGTTTTCGAATTGTCTTGGAAAAATAACTGGGGTGCTTACCCAACAGACGACATTGACTTGATCCTTTTAACTCCAAGCTTTGGTGTTGATTTTGGTGGTGCTACGTTCTCAAGCCCAGAAAGAGTTGTTATTGACAATCCTGAAACGGGTATTTGGACTTCTATTATTCAAGGTTACACTATACATGGTGTTAATTATGGCGCTTCTAGCCCTTGGACAATGAGAGTTACCGATCAAGATGGAAATGTTTTAGAAACACTTTAAACCCTTTATGAATTAATAAAAAAGGGAGCCTAACGGCTACAATTGAGTTAATCATTGATTAACTCAATTAAGAAAAGCGAAATCCGTTATCATATTTTTTTGATAGCGGATTTTTTTATTTTCAGAGTAATTATTACAACCCAGCTCCAGCCAAAACAAACTGAGTAACTTGATCAGTCATTAATTTAAACTCTTCATCAGAGTACTCTTTTCCTTGATTAAGAATTTCAATTTGTTTTTCAAAATCCGCATAATGTTGTGTTACTGACCAAATCATATAAATAAAAGCCGTTGGATCAATTTTTCTTATTTTATTTGATGCTATCCAACCCTTGATAATTTCAACTCGATCTTCTAACCATTTTTTTAAGGTGGTTTCTAAAAAAGCGCCTACAATTGGTGCACCATGAATAATTTCATTCGCCCAAACTTTTGACGCGTAAGGTCGACACCTTGAATAATTCATTTTTGATTCAACGTACTTAGTTAATGCAATTTTTGGTTCATCATAATTATCAAAAACTTCAGCAGCTTCTATCCATTCCTTTAATATTCTTGTCAGCACACATTGATATAAATTTGCCTTAGTTTTATAGTAATAATGAATGTTCGCTTTGGGAAGCTCTGCTTGCTTTGCAATTTTATCAGTGGTTGCGCCCTTAAAACCAAATTGAGCAAACACTAACTCCGCGGCTTCCATTATCTTTAACTCATTAGCTTCTCTAATGATTTCTTTTTGGTCTTTCATTTTTTTCTCATTATGAATTTAGTCAAATCAAAACGCTTTTAAATTACTTTCCATTTTTGGGAACCATCTGATAATAGTCTAAGACAACCTGTTTCGCTAAGTTCGAGAGTAACAATTCAGCCGTTTGTTTTTGGTTAGCTAATGTACTATTTTCGACAAAAACGACACGTTTGATATTACTTGCAAAATCACTCGCAAAGTTGCTCTCTGCTGATTGACTGATAATCAACGGATTCTTAGCTACCGACCTCATAGCCAATTGACTGACTGCGGACGAAAATGCTGAAAAACTAGGATTATGTGCAACATTTTCGGCATATCGTCCGAAAAACATTGAACCATTTTTTAATTGAATACCACAAGCTGCGTAATTTTTGGTATAGGGCGCATAGCTGGATCTAGCCTGCTCTAAAACTTGCAACACAAATTCATCATCAACTAGAGGGTTCAATAAAAAGGTACCAACATCAAGATTGTCTCGCATTAATAATTGCTCACATCCTAATTGCTCTGGTCCAAAGGCTGAAGGTAGTAGAGTCTGAATATCAATCTTTATGATATTCTTAGAATGCTTTTCTGGAATAATAACAGGCAATTGATTAGTGCCCGATAATTCATAAAGGAATTGGCGGCAATGACCACATGGTGCTGCCGAAGTGGCGATTGATTCAATTCCAGACTCGCCATTTAGCCAAGCGTTAGAAACGGCCGCTTGCTCTGCATGAATAGAAAAATTGAGAGACAAATTTTCGTACTCAAAATTAGCGCCTAAATACAAGTTCGAACAGACATCGCGATCATTTGCTTTTGCTCTTACAACCGCCCCAACATCAAAAGAAGAGATCGGCGCTCTGGCAAAACATTCGGCAACAGGTAAAAGTAAAAGCATCAACTCTTCAGTATTGATTGAAAGCTCAGAACATATTGCTTTTACCTTTTTACCTTTTAGTATCCCACCATTTTCAAATAAATCATTAATGCTTGATTTCATTTCCTCCGACAAATTGGAAATTTCTGCAAACGTATCGATTCTAGTGTCCATCAAGATAATTAATTCCTTCTAAAAAAAAGCTAAAATGATTTTACAAATTAAGCAATAAATAAACAAAGTAATAGACAAGCTATGCGACAAACAAACTTGCTAACGCGGCGCTCATTAAGTTTGCTAATGTAGCTGCTAATACAGCTTTAAGTCCCATCTTTGCAATTTCGTGACGTCTTGTTGGTGCAATGCTTCCTAGTCCACCTAGCAATATAGCAATTGATGAAAGATTAGCAAAACCACACAATGCAAAAGTGACCACGACCTGAGTATGAGGTGATAATGTATCCTTTAACTCAACAAAATTAACGTAGGCAACAAACTCGTTAAGAATTAATTTCTGACCAATTAAACTACCGACGGTAATGGATTCGCTCCATGGGATCCCGAGTACATAAGCCACCGGAGAAAACACATAACCAAGCATAGTTTCAATTGTCACTTCTGGTAAACCGAGCATTGAACTTACGCCACTAAAAGCGCCGTTAAGAAGTGCAATCAACGCAATAAAAGCAATCAACATCGCGCCAATATTAACCGCTAATTTCATACCACTTATTGCACCGCCAGCGGCGGCATCTATGACATTCGCAGGTTTTTCTTCTCCATCAAAGTCCAGACTTTCAATTGAATCTTTTGGCGTTGCGGTTTCTGGTATAACAAGTTTAGCCATCAACAATCCACCCGGCGCAGCCATAAAACTAGAAGCTATTAAGTACTTTAATTCAACTCCTAAATTCGAATAACCCACAAGAAGAGAGCCTGCGATAGACGCCATACCGCCTACCATAACAGCAAATAACTCAGAACGCGTCATACCAAGAATGTAAGGACGTATGATTAATGGCGCTTCGGTTTGACTAACAAAAATGTTGGCCGTTGCAGATAATGATTCCGCGTGCCCTGTACCCATAACAAACTTAAAAAACCGACCAATCACGTTAATGATTTTTTGCATAATACCAAGGTAGTATAGAACGGCAACCAACGAAGAAAAGAAAACAATAATCGGTAAAACATTAAAAGCAAATATAAAGCCTAATTTTTTTCTTCCTAAATCACCAAATAGAAAATTAATCCCGCTATCCGCATAATTAATAACATTCTGCACGCTATTTGAAACGGCACCTAATGCCTCTTGCCCAGCTGGAACATATAAAACTAAGGCTGCAAAAATAGCTTGAATAGCAAAAGCCGCTCCAACAGTTCGAAGTTTAATAGCTTTACGGTTTTCTGAGAAAAGGATAGCGATCGCTATCAAAACTAACATTCCAATAATACTCATATCTAACCCTACTTTACTATTTTAATTTATTCTAGCTACGGTTTATACCCAACTGGCGTCTTGAGGTGAGATGGGAATATAAGTTCCATCTAATGGAGCAAATTATCACAGTTTGACCAAACGGTCAAAATAGTAACTCCCCAATCCCTAATATAGAATGGTGAAATGGAGCATGTTCCCAAAAATAAAGTTGACCAATTGGTCAGGTTTGATTTATTATAGCGTTAATTAAAGCTATACTGCTACAGAAACCTATACTGAAAACGAGTACTTTTATTGGTTTTCAAATTATTACAACAATCAAGGCTAATTAAATACAATGCTCGCCCAAGAAATAATTCGTTCAAAACGAGATGGTAATACTCTATCGGCCGAAGAAATAAAATTTTTCGTGAAAGGGATCTCTGATCGCTCAATCAGCGAAGGTCAAATTGCGGCGTTAACGATGTCTGTTTTTTTTCAGGGAATGAATAGAAACGAATGTGTTGAATTGACTAAAAGCCTGCAAGCATCTGGTGAAACATTAGATTGGTCAAATTATCAATTGAATGGCCCAGTAGTTGATAAACACTCCACCGGTGGCGTGGGTGATAAAGTGAGTATTATGTTAGCGCCAATGCTAGCCTCCTGTGGCGTTCATGTACCAATGATATCGGGTCGAGGACTTGGTCATACAGGCGGAACCTTAGATAAAATGGAAAGTATTCCCGGTTACAATGTCACGCCAGGAATAAAAGACTTCCAAAATATTGTCGCTAACATAGGCTGTGCGGTAATCGGTCAAACAGCCGAATTAGCACCTGCGGATAAACGTCTTTATGGGGTAAGAGATGTCACCTCAACCGTTGAGTCAATTCCCTTGATAACCGCTTCAATATTATCTAAAAAACTCTCTTCAGGCCTTGATGCTCTAGTTATGGATGTAAAAACTGGCAGCGGTGCGTTTGCCGCCAGTCGAGAAATGGCTGAAGCGCTAGCTAAAAATATTGTTGAAGTAGGTGAAGGTTTAGGACTTCCAATATCGGCATTGATTACAGATATGTCGCAAGTACTAGGTCCTACAGCTGGTAATACTTTAGAAATGATTGAAGTGGTTGATTACTTAACCGGTAATTATCGCGATCCAAGATTACATAAAGTTGTTATTGAACTAGCGGCTGAACTTCTTGTTTTAAGTAAAGCTTCCCTTTCTAAGGAAGAAGCCTTTACACAGCTAAATAAAAATTTAGACTCTGGTCTTGCTGCCGAATACTTTGAAAAAATGGTTGTAGCGCTTGGCGGACCAAACAATTTACTATCTGAGCATGAGAAAATTTTAACTAAAGCTAATATTATTATTCCTGTATACCCGCAAAACTCTACAAGTGAGATACTTACCATTACAAATATGGATGCTCGAGCGATTGGCAATTTAGTAGTAGAACTAGGTGGTGGACGCAAGAGAGCGCAAGATTCCGTCGACCATTCTGTTGGTTTAAGTGCTATTAAAGGAATTGGTGATGAAGTCAGTCAATCAGAACCTTTAATGATGGTTCATGCAAAGAACCAAGATGATGCAGATAAAACCATTGCAAAAATTCACGATATTATAACGCTTAAGGATTCTAATAAAATAGAAAAATCGAATCAACAAACACCTAATGAAAATAATGTCATAATGAAACGTATTAGCAAAAGTTAAAAAGATTGAGAAGGCTAAAAATGAAAGAAAGAATGAAAAATACAAAGACCAACAAATCTAACGAATCTAATGACTCGATCGTTCCTGATGTTGATAACCCTGGCACTGAGTTTAATCCAGAATGGATAGATGATATTCGGGTCAACCTAAGCGCGGTTAAACGTAGAACATCGACTTTAACGGCAAGACGCACTGTCAAAAAGGAATGGCAAGCCGCATGGTTAGTCAAAGCAATATCCTGTATTGATTTAACCACGCTTTCGGGTCAAGACACGCCAGGTAAAGTGAGACGATTATGCGCAAAAGCTCGCACGCCTGTCAGTTTAGAAATACAAAAAGAGCTAGGCATCCACGACTTAAACTTAACCACTGGCGCCGTTTGCGTTTACCATGAAATGGTGCCAACCGCGGTTAAAGCTCTTAAAGGATCAAACATTCCAGTGGCAGCCGTTTCTACAGGATTTCCTGCGGGGCTTTCATCTATGGAAATTAGGATACAAGAAATAAAATCATCGGTTGCCGCAGGCGCTAGAGAAATTGATATAGTGATTACCCGAGCACATGTTTTAAATGGTAATTGGCAAGCACTGTATGACGAAGTTAAAGCATTTAAGAAAGCGTGTGGCAAAGCACACATGAAAAGTATTATCGCCACTGGTGAACTCAGTACTTTAAACAATGTAGCCAAAGCATCGATGGTATCAATGATGGCAGGCAGTGATTTCATTAAAACGTCGACAGGAATGGAACCTATTA
>NVTT01000003.1 GCA_002401655.1 Gammaproteobacteria bacterium
ATGCAGATCAAATAATCTTGTTTCATGCGCTAAACCTATGTTTTATTAGGTTACGCTATATTATTGGATTATCTGGAACCTTTTTTAAGGGCTGACTATTTATTAAACTATTTTTCAAGTTCACCTAATCCTCTTTCGTTTTTAGATCAAGAAAGTATCATTATTTTAGAATCCATAAAGGAATTGATATGAACAAGGAAGACAAAATCAAGTTATTTGAGGAACAAAGTGTAAGAACACACTGGGATGAAAATCAGGAAAAATGGTTTTTCTCGGTACAGGATGTTGTTCAACTTTTGTCCGAAAGTAAAGATATCAAACAATATATTAAGAAAATGCGTAGCCGCAATTCTGAGCTAAATAGCAACTGGGGTACAATTTGTACCCCCATTCAAATGATGGCTGCAGATGGGGAAATGCGCAAAATACAAGCTGCCGATACAGAAGGAATTTTACGATTAAAACAGCTTTGTATTGTAAAATATACATACCCCCTAATTTCCTATGTTCTATTGGCTTTTTTTTCCTTTTTTTCTTGGCGTTTTTCTTTCATGGTTTTTTCAGGTTTCTTTTTAGTTGCCTTTTTTGAATCTTGACCTTTTGACATGAGTCTCTCCTCTAATTTTGTTGATAATATATTAAACGTCTATGTAAGTAGCTTGCATCTATACCTGAAGATACAAGACCCCCAACATATAGCCAAATGCTCACAAAATCAATCAACAATTACTGACAAACTCAATAGAACGACCTGATTGAAATGTTTAGTATTTTCATTCAAACTATTTGCGCCTTGATCAAAGTTTCAAGTTCTTCTGACCCCCCTTTATTATTTTCTTCCAACAAGCGGGCATTAAATGAAGGATATGCCTGACTTAAATCATTTAGTATTTCATTTACTAATATGCACGCATCATGAAGAGTATCAGACAATACGGATTCTTTAGGGTATCGATGCAAGCGATGTAGAGGATTACCACATGTATTAAAACAAACCTCCCTAATAGCCCCCCATGTACCATGGGAATAAGTAGAAGACCATGAGTAGTACTGGTCATAAGAAGACTTTAACCCAGCCTTATCACTTAACTTTCTTAAGTCTGCGCCACTCCAACTACCAAGTTCTATATTTATGAATTCTTCCCACAAGTCTTCACCCGCAATCGATTCCAGAGTGTCGGTATTGATAAATTTAGGTGCCTCGACTAGCTCATCAAACTTCAATGCATTCAGCTTTGCTTGACCCGCACCATAGGTTCTCCATTTGCTCCAAAGTTGCAGGTCATCTTTTAGAGTCAAATACTTCAAATTAATATGCATTTCTAAAATCGTTCGTAACCCCAACCTAGCTAGGATTCCTGTATTAACACCTATAGACGAAATTTCTGCCAATGTTGATAAAGCGTAAAATGCGATACCAAAAACACCGTCATGTTTGGCGTCTATTCCCGTAGTAGAATGAGTTTTTTTCCAGTGTTTCTCCAATTCCTGCCGCAGTTTTTTAATTTCTTCGATACCACAGCAACTTTCTTCTGATTTATCGTTGCTTTCAGTAACTAGTTCTAAACAAGGAGTGCTCTCCCATGACTCGTTCCAAAAATTGTTTGACCAAGTTAAATCTTGTTCGACCATTGGATTGAATGCCATTTCACATGACCGAATAGATGGACGAATACTACGCTGGTCACCCTCGTAAGGATAATTAAACCAAGGTTCCACCATTTCTCGTGGCGCATGGAACTTACCAGCTACAACCATAAGCATTAACTTTAACCAGCGACAGTCTGTTGCTTCTTGTGATTGATGGGGCAAGCACATTCCTACAGCGGCCATCAAAATATTGAGGTCTGGTTCGGTTGAAGGTAAAAATTTCAACCAAGATTCTCTTGCTGGAAGATCTTTAAATAACTTCAGAACTGTTAAGGCTGATGCTGTTATAGGATTAGAAAGTAAGAAAACCAAGAATTCTTTTCGAAGTTCTTCATCTAATTTTGAGATACCTGTAATAGAGAGATCTGACAATTTATCTTTATTTGAGTGCTCCGAAACATAAGAAATTACTCTCCTGAATTCACTAATTACAAAGTCTTGGTTTTGAACAACCCTGATAATTGCAGCCCATAACATTTCAGGTAGACGTTCATTTGACCAAGAAGAAAAAGTTAATTTGTCCCCTAACTGTGCAAATCCAGGCTGTAACTCAGAGCCTACTTTTTTATGATCAAGTAGCGCAGTTCTATTTTTGCCGCTTTTAGAAGGATTTTTTTTTCGCTTATTTTTATTTCTTGCCATTTTCGAGCAACTCCTACAGATAAATTTTAACTAGATAGCTAACGCCTTTGTGACAGGCTAATTTTTGTGAAGCAGTTTGTGTGATACTCACGCGTAGCGACGACACAAAATGCGTAGCTAAAATTTGTCCTCGTTGACAAACTTGTTAGACATACTTGCTTAGGTGTTACAGGCTTTATAAGCCGTAAAGGATCTACGTTTTATAATCTTACTATCCTTACCAGTGCTTGATAATTCAACCATGCAAATATTTGCTTTATATGTACCAACCCGGCCTAATAACTGAAGATTATAATCATCACCATCTTCAGGCATGAAACTTACGATTACGGTGCATTGACTAAAGCCTGCTACAGTGTGGAAAAGTAACGAAATAAGCTTATTTGGTTTTATATTTACACCGCTAGAATTAAATTCAGAAACTAAGGGATTACCTTTATCTAAAACCATAAAACGGGTATCAGCCTCTGAAGAATCACCGCTACAATTTCTTTGATTGTTAACCTCATAAATATAGGTAGTTGAACCCAAAACTGGAGTTTCTAAATCTCTTTGAATTACAATCTTAGATGCGTTGCTATTTGAAGACACAACATAATCTTTCATCATTGCACAACCATTGAGAAACAACAGTGATGTTATTAATAAATATTTAATGCGCAATTGAACTCTCCCTCTATGGCAAACAGTTGGTTCTGAGGAACAATTCCCGAGATTGCCTTTTTAAATTTATACTTTAAAAATCAATGGAGTTAGATGAACTTGAARKTCASAMWAWSYTGARWTKNCTMTMTAMWTGGTTAAYWARYRAWYTTAAYTAGCCTACCGAAACCCTTTGCACAGACATTGTTAACTTCTCATTCACTAAGGTAGGTTTAAATCGATACCCAATCTTAAATAAACAATTCATCAACTTATCAATACTAAACTTTTCAATTCGACCATTAACTAAGTCACTCACTCTAGGTTGTGATAGTCCTAAATGTTGGCCAGCTACTTTTTGCTCCCAACCTTTAAGGTTAATTAAATCTCGGATAACTATCATCAAGTCAGAACGTGTCTGGTACTCGGATGCCGTTGATTTATCATCAATAATGGCATCAAATATATTGTCATATTCAAGCTTCATATAATATTCTCACTAATAACTTAATAGCAAGCACTTTATACTAAATTTGATATATATACAAGTGTTGGTATAGTTGCGATATTTTTATACTAAAGATATTAGCTTATACCGTTTTTTAGCTATTGCCATTGCTTTTTTATCAACACCATTAGTCGTTTTTGTAAATGAATGGAGTATAAAAACGGTGTTTTGAAACTTTGCCACGTAAATGGTTCTAAAAGCTGGACGACCATTCTCGATCAACTCAATTGCTCCAATTCCTACACTTTCTTTCAAGTGCTTAAACTTAGAGAATGGAGCCTTATTTTGGCAAATTGCATTTAAGTCATTCGCAAAGCGTATTCGAATAGTTTCCGGCAGTGTTTTAAACTCTTTATGGGATTGTTTGTTTATGAATTTAAAATTTTTCAATAGATATCCTTATCCCTAAATTTCATAAAAATGGTAAGTTTCGTATTTACAGGTATATCGTGGAAACTCAAGCCAATTTGTTAGCTATAAAGTCTCATCCACACTTACTATCCCCACAACTCAAGCAAGTCATACAACCATCCATCAGTATTGCCGCTTTAGTCATACACTTAGCACACATTTGCGCGGTATCAGGAAAGTCGCTTGTGCTGTGAGAGTTATTATCGGTTTCTCTTGCTTCATATTCTGCACGTTTTTCATCGACTAGTTTTTGCTGGTGTTCATCTAAACCGTCGTCTTTGAGTAAGCCGATTATTTTGAAATGTTTTTCAATGACGTAGCCTATTTCTGCAACCAATGAAGGCATGTATTTTCCGCCGGGTTTAAAATATCCGCCTTTTGGATCGAACACTGCTTGTAGTTCTTCTGCTAGGAAGGTACAGTCACCGCCTTTTCTAAAGACTGCAGAAATAACGCGAGTTAGTGCAAGAACCCACATGAAGTGATCCATGTTTTTTGAGTTTACAAAAACTTCAAAGGGGCGACGTTGTTCGTGCTCGGTTCCTTTATTAAGGATGATGTCGTTAATCGTCATATAAAGAGCGTGCTCAGAAAGCGGTGTCTTTATTTTATAGGTAGAACCTAATAGCATTTCTGGACGTTGTACACTTTCGTGCATTTGAATGATTTCTGCCGTTGGTTTTTTATCGACAGTTTTGACTTCTTCTACTTCGTCTTTTTTTACTTTGTAACCAACAATTGGTTGCGTAATTTTGTTTGTCATTTCTAATTCCTAAAACTTGTTTTGTCTATCAACCTTTTGTAGGCAAGGTTGAGTTTGTTTTTATTTATTTTATTTGGCGTTTAAAACTTACCGTAATAACCTTCTTTAAGTGCATCAAAAAGATTGGCTGCAGTATGGGTTTCACCATCGTATTCAATTTCTTCATTACCTTGATACTCAACCGTACTGCCATCTTCTAAAGTGAATTGGTAGGTAGTGTTTTTTAGATCTTCTTCTTTCACTAAAACACCTTGGAATACTTCAGGATTAAATCTAAAAGTGGTACAACCTTTTAAGCCTGATTTATAAGCGTAAGTGTAAATATCTTTGAATTCTTCAAACGGAAAATCCGTTGGTACATTGGCTGTTTTAGAAATAGATGAATCAATCCACTTTTGTGATGCCGCCTGAATATCAACATGCTGAGTTGGCGTAACACTATCTGCGGTAATAAAATAATCTGGCAATTTCTCTTCTTCTTTTTCGGAATAGGGCATTGCTTTAGGATTAACTAATGCGCGGTAAGCCAATAATTCAAAAGAGTAAACATCAACTTTTTCCTTGGTCTTTTTACCCGCTCGAATAACGTTTCTTGCATAGTGATGGGCAAAGCTTGGCTCAATTCCGTTACTCGCATTATTGGCAAGTGATAAAGAAATAGTGCCTGTTGGAGCGATAGAAGAGTGGTGTGTAAATCGTGCGCCAATTCTAGAAAGTTCTGCGACTAACTCTGGCTCTGCTTCGGCTATTTTTTGCATGTAACGACTGTATCTAGCGTGTAAAATTTTACCTTTTACTTTATCGCCAACGTTATAACCGTCTTTTTTCATTTCTGGGCGTTTAAAAAGCATTTCACCAGTGACTTCAAATTCATCATTCATTATTGGTGCCGCGCCTTTTTCTTTACTCAGTTCAAGCCCAGCTCTCCATCCTTCTATTGCTAGCACTTTGGTAATTTCTTCAGTAAACTTGATAGATTCTTGTGATCCATATTTTTTACAAAGCATGGTAATGGTAGATCCTAACCCTAAGTATCCCATTCCGTGACGACGCTTTGAACTAATCGCTTCCCGTTGTCCGATTAAAGGTAAACCGTTAATCTCAACGACGTTATCTAACATTCGAGTGAAAATGCCAATCACTTTTTTGAATTTATCCCAATCGAAACTAGCGCTATCAGTAAAAGGTTGGTTAACAAAACGCGTTAAGTTGATCGAACCCAGCAGGCATGAACCATAGGGTGGAAGAGGTTGCTCGCCACAAGGGTTAGTCGCTCTAATGTTTTCACAAAACCAGTTATTATTATTTTCATTCACTTGGTCAATTAAGATAAAACCAGGTTCTGCAAAGTCATAGGTAGATGACATGATTAAATTCCAAAGCTTTGAGGCCTTGATAGTTTTATGAACTTTACAGGCTACTTGCCCGATTTCATTACACACATAGCTGTCTGTTATTGGCCATTCGCGCCAAACTACAAGATTTTCATCTTGTAAATCTATATTGTCCGTTTTAACTTCTTTTTCAGTCATTGGAAAAATCAATTTCCAATCTTGGTCGTTCATCACGGCTTGCATAAATTCATCGGTGATTAACAAGGATAAATTGAATTGTCTTAATCGACCATCTTCACGTTTTGCGGTGATAAACTCTAAAACATCAGGGTGACTGATATCAAAAGTTGCCATTTGAGCACCACGACGGCCACCCGCAGAAGAAACCGTAAAACACATCTTGTCGTAGATATCCATAAAGGATAATGGACCAGAGGTATAAGCGCCTGCGCCAGACACATAAGCATCTTTAGGTCTTAAGGTTGAAAACTCATAACCAATACCACAACCGGCTTTTAGGGTTAAGCCCGCTTCATGGACTTTTTCTAAAATATCATCCATAGAATCTTGAATACTGCCAGAAACCGTACAATTGATGGTTGAAGTAGCCGGTTTATGCTCTAACGCACCGGCATTAGACATAATACGACCAGCAGGGATAGCACCATTTCTTAACGCCCACAAAAAGTCTTTGTGTACGCTTTCTTGTTTATCATCGTCTTCCACTAATGCGATTGCATGAGCAACTCGTTGGTATGTTTGATCGATATTACTATCGACCGCTTTACCATCTTTGCTTTTCAGCTGATATTTAGTTTGCCAAATATCAAAAGAAGTATCTTGGAATTCGATTTGAAAGTTTTCTGGTGTCGTGATGTTTGTTTTTTTCACATTTGAATCGGTATGTTTTAACTTGGCGGTCATTAACAGTTTCCCTCTGAATATACGTTATTATTTTTGTAGTCGGTATTATTAATTAAAGATCGTTTATTACTTAAATATTGTTATTTTTTTGTTTCAGATATTCAACGAATGTTAATAAGTTGGTGAATATCTAATGCATAAAACATGTACAATTTACGGATATAAATTACATCTATAAAGACCGTTTTGGTCCGAAAAATGAATTTTCAAAAAAACCTTTCAAAACAAAGGATTACTACATCTAGTGGATATCCGTAGTGCAGAGACACAATATATAGGTGATAATGTTTGAAGTAAAGCAAAAACCGTGATTTTTAACGGATAAAAAACAAAGATAAACCTTGCAAAGTTTAAACATATTGAAACTATTGAGCTACACTAAATAGAGTCAAAAAATAGTCGTTAAAATAGTATTTTGGTCGTACCTCTGATCCTAAAGGTAGCCTTAAAAGGAAGCAATGTTGAAAAACAATGATTTACCTACATCTCTTGTCTATTTTGGTACTTGTGCGGGCGTATTACAGATACTAAAACACAAGCGATTACCTTTGTTTCGCCTACCATCTTTAAAAGACCCTTTTTGTCCTTGCCCTGATTTACCTATTAATTTTAGTAAACAAGACTTATTTGAAGGCTCTGTTAAATCAATGACGGCATCGATTCTCGGAAAAGAAGCTCCTCGAGGTAATCCCAATCACCCTTTACAAAAAGCTATTTCTCGTTGGAGAGGTGAACAACGATTTACTACAGAGGCTGAAATTAGAGAKTCWTTAGAGAATYTATTACCYGCRATGGTTGAACAAACYTATGCARTRGCTAATCAGCTSCATAGAGAATGGCAAGAGTTTGTGAAAGCAAAAGCCATTTTATCTTTGTACAAAGGCCATGAAGACCCTTTATTATGGTATACCGAAGGTAGAAAGTATTCGGGAGTAGCAATTCGCTTTAAAAATGCAGAAGACGGACCGTTAGAAAACTGCTTCCCTGTCGACTATTCTAAATCGCCTCTTTCTACCGTTCGCATTAAAGACACCGTGGATTTGTTAACAGGCATGAGTCAAGAGCTACCTAAGAATTTTGATACCACTTTAACGCGACAGAACTCATTGTTCCGAACTCAAAAAGAGTGGCGGTTAATTTTAGATAGAGATAAGCCAGAAGAAATGTATGTTGAATACTCAGCTAAATTAATCCAAAGTATCTATATAGGCCCTTTAGTTGGTGAAGATAAAGACCAGCAAATTTTAGATTATAGTAAAATTACCAATGAGTCGATAAATGTCTATAAGGCTCAACCTCTCGATAGAGCGTATGAATTAGACTTTATTAAAATCAATTAAGTTTTATCTTTTGTAAGGCAAACGGGTTATAAATAATCAATTAGTCAAAATAATTTAAATAAATGTAAGATAGAAAGCTGTTTCCGATATGCTAGATCTGATCCCCTCTCCCGTCAAGGGAGAGGGAACCGTTGATAGTAAACTTGTGAATCTTTATTTTTAATAATTAACTAGGTTATTTATAACCCGTTTGCCCTATATCTTCTGTTTCAGCTCTAACAAACAACCATAAAACTTGTTAAGATAGATTTTTTGCAACAAATTAGTCCGTTGTTAGAGTTAAATCATCGTGAAAGTCAAAATAGTCGCATCCAACAAAAAGCATCAATTCAAACTCAATCAATCGATTGACCAACCTCTTGATCTATATAACCACTTGCCATTTCAATTAGCGGTGGTGACAAATTTATTACAACTAAATAAAGATGCTTCAATCAAAGAAATCAGTGATTTGGAGCCTAGAGAATTTAGAGTATTACTCAATATTGGTACTTTTATGCCAATTAAAGCCGCAGACATTGCCTACCTTGGTCGTTTGGATTCTTATACAGTGAGTAGGGCGGTTAAAAAGCTAATAGAAGCAAAACTAGTTGTTGTAGAGCCAGATCTTAACAATTTAAAAGTCAAAAAATTAGTGTTGACTCAAAAAGGAACAACGCTATATTACCAATTAAGAGACTCTATTAATGAACGAACCACCGAACTGGAAAGCGTTCTTACTTGCGAAGAAAAAACTGTTCTAATGGGCGCTCTAGCAAAAATAGAGTGTAAGGCAGAATCGATGATTGCTGATCACGCTAATCAGCAACTCGAAAAAGAGCATAAAATTCCGGCCGATCAAAAAGAAATCATTCGCTGGTATAAGAAAAGCTGTAAAACCCAAAGATAAAGGTCAAATATTAACAGCTAACAGCTAACAGCTAACAGCTAACAGCTAACAGCTAACAGCTAACAGCTACCTTCGATTCCTCATTAGTAATCGAGTTGAAAGCGTTATCGAAGTGGCTTATWWYMSCAWAKSCWWMWNNCAAGNCTTKTRGWMRMTCRTSWWYRWKKNNTAYACCAANCANGAAWGWMTTWAKMGRNTAYCAKTRMYKYMNGCAMTWWMWTRCKMYKCTGGCGAGACGGCTGCATGGGTCATAGTAGCGGGATGACAAATTAAGCTTTCTACACCGCCTAAAGATTCCGCTAGAGAAAATATCTCTAAGCCTTTCAAGAATAATTTAACCGCTTCAACACCGCCTTTCAATTTAAATGAGAGCATCGAACCAAAACCTGATTGTTGCTCTTTCGCAATTTCATGTCCTTGATGTCCCACTAAGCCGGGATAGTAAACATGTTCAACCAAAGGGTGGGACACTAAAAAGTTAACAATCTTGTTTGCATTTTTAGCATGTCTTTGCACTCGGACATCTAATGTTCTTAGTCCTCGAAGCGTTAAGAAGCTATCAAAAGGCGCGCCGGTTGCACCAATACAATTTGACCACCATTTAATATCTTCATGGATCTCTGGAGTTTTAGAAATAACAGCGCCACCAACAACATCACTGTGGCCATTGATATATTTTGTGGTTGAATGAACGACGATATCCGCTCCTAACGATAAAGGCTTTTGAAAAATAGGCGATAGAAAAGTGTTATCAACGACCACCAAGGTACTTCCACCAGCAATCTCTTTAGATAAAGTAGACAATCGTTTGATATCAACCACACGCAGTAATGGATTGCTCGGTGTTTCTATCCATACGATTTTTGGTTTAGATTCTAACGCCTTAACGAAAGCTTTCTCGTCTGTTTGATCAATAAATTGTCGTTTAAACAACCCCTTAGCCGCATAAGTTTTAAACAAACGAAATGAACCACCATAGCAGTCATGGGGCGCAATCAAAGTATCTTCTGGATTCAATAGTTGAATAACCGAGAGAATAGCCGACATACCACTGCTGGTAATCACACCGCCAGCACCACCTTCTAAACCCGAAAGTGCATCACCCAAAAGATCTCGCGTTGGATTGCCTGACCGTGAATAATCATATTGACGCTTTTGGTCAAAGTCAGCAAAACTGTAATTGCTAGATAAATAGAGAGGAGGGGTGATGGCTCCGTGTTGAGTGTCGGTTTCAATTCCGGCACGAACTGCTAAAGTTTCTATAGATTGAGTCTTTACTGATAACGGGTTTATTGAAGTGCTACTCATGATAATACCTTTCTCGCTAAATCTTAAATTAAGGGCTATTCTCTAACCATTCATAAACGTTTAGACGTCTATATGGCTTTATGTTAGACTTTCGCTAATAGAAGTCAAGACGTTTAGCCGTCTATACGTCTTATATAACTAATGGTTCTAATCTTAGAGAGGAAAATGATTTGTGAAAAAATGGAACGGTGAAATAATCAGTCCCTATATTGAGCATGGCGATAGAAAAGATAATGTTAAAAAAATTACGGTATCAATTCCTTTTAAAGTGTTAAAAATATTAACCGATGAAAGGACACGTCGACAAATTGGAAATTTGAAACATGCGACTAATAGTGAATTGTTGTGTGAGGCATTTTTACATGCCTACACGGGTCAGCCATTGCCGACGGATCTAGAGTTGGAAAAAGATTAAATTAACTCTAAATACTATGAATCAAAAGTAGGGTGGGCAATTTTTTACTGCCCACCGTTGCTAACTTTACTTTAAATTAATGGTGGGCACAAAAAACGTGCACACCCTACAAATTACAAGAAAGAATTAAACAAGAGTTAGATAAATAAACAGAGAAAGAGATGAATAATGTAACCCAACAATTAATTGAAATCTTGAACCAACGTATCTTACTTTTGGATGGCGCGATGGGAACTATGATCCAGGCGCATAAGTTTCAAGAAAAAGATTTTCGCGGTGAAAAATATGCTGACTGGCATTGTGACTTACAAGGGAATAATGATTTGTTGAGTATTACTCAGCCGGATGCAATACGAGGGGTTTATGAAGCCTATTTAGAAGCGGGTTCCGATATTATTGAAACCAATACCTTTAACTCAACTTCCGTTGCTATGGCTGACTACGATATGCAATCAATCAGCGCGGAGATTAATTTTCAAGCGGCAGTCTTAGCAAAACAAGCGACCGCTAAATACAGTACAAAAGATAAACCACGTTTTGTCGCTGGCGTTTTGGGACCCACTAATAAAGCCTGCGGTCTCTCGCCCGATGTCAATGACCCGGGTTTTAGATCGATTACCTTTGATGAAATGAAAGACGCTTATTACGAATCAACGGAAGCTCTGATAAAAGGCGGAGTCGATATTATTTTAATTGAAACGGTGTTTGATACCTTGAATGCAAAGGCCGCTATTTTTGCCGTCGAAAGTTATTTTGAAGACAGTGGAAATATAAAGCCGGTGATGATTTCAGGTACCATCACCGATAATTCAGGAAGAACTTTAACGGGTCAAACTACCGCTGGTTTTTATAATTCCTTAAAGCACGCAAAACCGATTAGCTTTGGATTAAATTGTGCGTTGGGCGCTAAAGAATTACGTCCGTATATTGCTGAGCTATCACAAATTTCCGATTGTTTTGTTTCCGCACACCCTAACGCCGGACTACCCAATGAATTTGGCGGATATGATGAAACACCAGAAATGATGTTTGATGAATTATCCGGCTGGGCAGAGCAAGGTTTACTTAATATTGTTGGTGGCTGTTGTGGGACTAGACCCGAACATATCAAAGCGATGTCGCAAATTCCTAAACAATATTCACCGCGAAAAATACCATCAATCGCCAAAGCTTGTCACCTGTCAGGCTTGGAATCTTTAGCAATAGATAAAGATAGTTTGTTCGTTAATGTTGGCGAGCGAACCAATGTCACCGGTTCCGCTAAATTCTTACGTTTAATTAAGTCCGATGATTTCACTACCGCTATCGAAGTAGCGCTAGAGCAAGTTGAAAATGGCGCACAAATTATTGATATCAATATGGATGAAGGAATGCTTGATTCTGAAAAAAGCATGCAACGGTTTTTAAACCTAATTGCAGCCGAACCAGATATTTCAAGAGTGCCGATCATGATTGATTCATCCAAATGGGAAGTCATTGAAGCTGGATTAAAATGTGTGCAAGGCAAGGGCATAATTAATTCAATATCTTTAAAAGAAGGAGAAGAAGCGTTTATTGAAAAAGCCATTTTAGCGAAACGTTATGGTGCTGCAATTATAGTAATGGCTTTTGATGAAAAAGGGCAAGCGGATACGTATGAAAGGAAAATAAATATTTGCCAACGAGCTTATCGAGTATTGCTAGATAAAGTCGATTTCACCCCGGAAGATATTATTTTTGATCCCAATATATTTGCCATCGCAACGGGCATTGAAGAGCATAACAATTATGCAGTTGATTTTATTAACGCAACGCGGTGGATAAAACAAAATTTACCTGGCGCTTTAGTCTCCGGCGGTGTATCAAATGTTTCTTTTTCATTTCGGGGTAATAACAAAGTTCGTGAAGCTATCCATGCGGTGTTTTTATATTATGCCATTCAAGCGGGAATGGATATGGGAATTGTTAATGCTGGACAGCTCGAAGTTTATAGCGAAATTGATAAAGAGCTAAAAGTGGCAGTAGAGGCGGTGGTATTAAACAAATCTAAAGATGCTACCGATAATTTAGTTGCCATTGCTGAATCCTATTTGAATCTCGATGATGACAAAATATCAAAGGAAAAAGAACAGAAATTAAAATGGCGAGAGAAACCCGTGAATGAGCGTATCGCTTACGCCATGGTAAAAGGTATTACTGAGTTTATTGTTGCCGATGCGGAAGAAGCTAGGAAGAATTTCGATAGACCATTGCATGTGATCGAAGGGCCATTGATGGATGGTATGAATACCGTTGGTGATTTATTTGGCGCAGGAAAAATGTTTTTGCCTCAGGTGGTTAAGTCYGCAAGAGTCATGAAAGCMGCMGTCGCTCACTTAGAACCTTTTATGGATAAAGAAAAAGTTGAGTTAGGTTTAGAGCATCAATCAAAAGGGAAGATTTTATTAGCGACGGTAAAAGGAGACGTTCACGATATCGGCAAAAATATTGTCGGCGTTGTTTTGCAGTGTAATGGTTATGAGGTAATTGATCTCGGTGTGATGGTGAATAGTGAGCGAATTATTGATACCGCGATTGAAAAAAAATGCGATATGATTGGTCTGTCGGGTTTAATTACACCTTCGCTGGATGAAATGGTTTTAGTCGCTCAAGAAATGCAAAGGCGTGATCTAAAAATCCCACTGTTGATCGGCGGTGCAACCACTTCAAAATTACATACGGCGATTAAAATTGAACCGAAATATACACAAGCGGTGATTTACGTGTCTGATGCCTCAAGAATTATTCACGCGGCGCAAAATTTATTATCAATTGAAGCTAAAAATAATTATACCCAAGGAATTAAAGATGAATATGAGTCTATTCGAATAAAACGTGAAGCTCGGCAAATACAAATCAATTTATCGAGTTTAGTAAAGTCGAGAGACTATTCAGCTGATATCGATTGGGATAAGTTCGATGCGATCAAACCCCAGTTTTTAGGCGAAAGAGTTTTTGATGACTATCCACTTGAGAAATTAGTCGAAAGAATAGATTGGACACCCTTTTTTAAAAGTTGGCAATTGGCTGGAAGATATCCGCGAATATTGACGGACGAGGTAGTAGGAGAAGAAGCAACTAAGTTGTTTGCTGATGCAAAAGCTTTACTAAATAAAATAGTAAATGAAAAGTTGTTAACGGCTAAGGCAGTGCTTGGTTTTTATCCTGCTAATTCTGTTGGTGATGATGTGGAAATATTCCAAGAGAGTGACGAAGACAATAATCAAGAAAACAGTCATTCTGAAGTGAAAACTAAATTACATTTTTTACGCCAGCAAAAACAAACCAGAGAAGGTAAAGCTAATTATTGTTTATCTGATTTTATAGCACCTAAAACAACTAAAAAAACGGATTACATTGGTGCTTTTGCGGTGACTACCGGTATTGGTATCGATAAATTGATAGAAGAATTTGAGAGCCAGCGAGATGATTACTCTAGCATTATGGTTAAAGCATTAGCAGATAGACTCGCTGAAGCGTTTGCGGAAAAGTTGCACGAGTTAGTGCGTAAAGAATTATGGGGTTATGCCAGTTCTGAAAAACTATCAAATGAAGAATTGATTTCAGAAAAATATCAAGGCGTTCGACCCGCGCCAGGTTATCCTGCTTGTCCAGATCACGCTGAAAAACAAACGTTATGGGAGTTGCTAAAACCAGATGAGAAAATTGGCTTAAGGTTAACTGAAAGTTTTGCAATGTATCCAACCGCTGCCGTTTCAGGTTGGTATTTTTCTCATCCTGAATCGCGTTATTTTGGTGTTGGAAAAATAACCAAAGAACAAGTGGTTGATTATGCAAAGCGGAAAGGCTGGAGTATTGAAAAAGCCGAGAAATGGTTGGCGCCTAATTTAGCGTATGATAATTAATTATGATAAATATTCTTGTTAAAACAATCACAATAGCATTTTGTTTACAATTTATTTTGTCTTGTAGTTCTATTCCGCTATCAAGCATGATTAAAGTCGCGTCGATGGATGCTGATGACATTTCTGCCATTCGACCTTCAGAAATTCGTGTTAGGTTATCTGTTTCTGATCCAGTTGAATTGAAAACAAAAGATGTTCGGCTAGTCTTGTCGTTTGAGCATAAAGATCAAACTAAATCGGAGTTTCAATATTTACTTAAATATATCGAACAGAGTCAATTGAATTCAGTTAGCTCTTTTTTTGGTAGTGATCCAGCTAAATCAGTTTACCTTTTTAAGTTCTCAAAACAGTCGGAATTGGAATTTAATCGATATCAAAAATCCTATCAAGCTAAAGGAAAACCTAGACGTTATCTTTGGACGGTTTATTATTATTTTAAAACAAGACCTCAAAAGGGAGAAACTTCGAAAATTGATATGGAGTTGAAATTGGCGACTGATGAAGAATATTTTTATTTACTAAAAGGTGCTATCATCGACTGAATGTAATAATTTAAGGATAGAGTTTAGTGATGCAGTCAAAACAAAGAAATAATTTAACCGTTAAATTTATATACTTCAGTAAAGTTATATTAATGATTAGTTTTTTTCCTCTAATCGCGAATGCTGGAAACTCTAAACTAGGCCAGTCTATGAATACCAAACATATGAATAATAGTGAAAGCACTCTAACCAAAACACTGTTAACGCAAATAAAAATAGTCGTTCAAAAACAACACAAATCACCCATCAATCAGTTTGATGTTGTTAAAGTTGAAAGCCGAGACTGGCCAAATTCAGCGTTAGGTTGCACTAAATCGGGTATGCAATATATGCAAATGATTACGCCTGGTTATCTTGTTAATGTGAAAGCCGACGGGATGTTACATATCGTTCATACAAGTAACACTCATGCGATAGTTTGTGGTCAAAGTAAGCCAGATAGCTTGAGTTATGGCTCGAACAAAAAACCAAAAATTGAAGAATCGATGATAAATCGAGTCAAGGCTATTCAACTTTCTCGTGCGATGCTAATAAAAACTAAAGATATTGAAACGAGAAGTGTAAGACTTAAATCTGTTAGCGATGCTGTCATTAATGATTTTAGCACTCAATGTAAGCAGAATTATTTTGGAAAAGACAAAGGATATAAAGTTGTCTTATCCCATGAAAAATTAATTGTGATATTTTTTAGTGACGGTATAGAAGTGGTGAAGTGTAAAAGCAGTACTGTTATTTAGAGTAAAAAGTCAGATAAAGCGAACATGTCGGACGAACTAAGCCCGACATATAAAGTTTAAATTATTTACTGTTATAAAATTTTTAGACCCAGCAAATAAGGTTTTACTGACTATCCAAAAACTTCTCAGCATCCAGCGCCGCCATACAACCAGCACCTGCAGATGTTATAGCCTGTTTATAAACCTGATCCGCCACATCACCGGCAGCATAAACGCCTTCGATGCTAGTAGCGGTCGCATTGCCTTGAATACCACTTTGTACATCAATATAACCATTATTCATTTTTAATTGACCATCAAATATCCCTGTATTTGGTGTATGACCAATCGCTATAAAGACGCCATCTACGGTTAATTCAGCAATAGAATCATCCTTGGTACTTTTGATTCTTATTCCGGTTACACCCATATTATCTCCGACAACTTCTTCTAAAGTATTATCCCAATGGATAGTAATATTGCCATTTTTTGCCTTCTCAGCGATATGATCTTGCAAGATTTTTTCACTTCTAAAGGAATCACGGCGATGAATAACATGTACTTCTGAAGCAATATTAGAAAGGTAAAGGGCTTCTTCAACGGCGGTATTACCACCGCCAATCACAGCAACAGGTTTGTTGCGGTAAAAGAAACCATCGCAGGTGGCGCAGGCAGAAACACCTTTACCTTTGAATGCTTCTTCTGACTCTAAACCCAAATACATCGCTGTTGCACCGGTTGCAATGATTAAAGCATCTGCGGTGTAAACAGCTTGATCACCCGTTAAGGTAAAAGGAACTTTGCTTAAATCAGTAGTATGAATATGATCGAATATGATYTCTGTGCCAAACCTTAAYGCRTGTTTTTCCATTCTTTCCATYARTTCWGGACCTTGAACGCCTTCATGATCGCCTGGCCAGTTATCTACGTCGGTTGTTGTGGTTAGTTGTCCGCCTTTTTCTATTCCTGTGATAATTACAGGATTTAGGTTCGCTCTAGCACCATAAACCGCAGCGGAATAGCCCGCAGGTCCAGACCCCAAAATAAGCAATTTACAGTGCTTGGTTTTAGTTTTAGATGTTTCGCTTGATTCGGTATTTAATTCAGAAGTTGTTTCAGACATGAGTCGCCTATAAATTGGTTTTGCAATATTAAAGTTGCAAAAAAGGTGCAAATTGATGCAAAGAATAATGTTGAGCGAATTTTAGGATTTATCGCTGTAATTAACAAGATAAATCAGTCATTTGTTGCCAAAAAAGTCGCCTCTATTATGCAATTCTGGTAGAATGCGCGCCTTAATTTTGCGAGTGGGACGGGCGTTAACTCTATCTATTTGCTCTGTACTTGAATCACGACGACTTTTATTTGATGTTAAAGCAAGAATTTCAATTTGATTTACCTGAACATCTAATAGCCTACGCGCCATGTGAAAAGCGTACAGATAGCCGTTTATTGGTTATAGACCCTGATCAACAATCGATTAACCATCATCATTTTTATGATTTGATTGATTTTATTCAGCCTAACGATTGCCTGATATTTAATAATACAAAAGTCATTCCAGCACGATTATTTGGAATGAGGGAGTCTGGCGGGAAAGTTGAAGTCTTAATTGAGCGTGTGGTAGGGCTTGCTGGAGACGCTGTAAACAATAGCCAAAAGCAAACTTGTTTAGCGCAAGTGAGAGCCAGTAATTCGCCAAAGGCTGGGGTGAAGATAAAAATTGCAGATGATTTTTGTTTAGAAGTGACAGGACGTCAAGATAGCTTTTATGTTTTAGAGAATAAAAGCGACAGTGATTTAATGATGTTGATCGAAAAATATGGGGATATGCCTTTACCACCTTATATTCAAAGAAAAGCAGAAGAGGTTGATAAAGAGCGATATCAAACCGTTTACGCTCAAGAGCGAGGTGCCGTGGCGGCACCGACAGCGGGACTGCATTTTGATGAAGCTTTAATAAAGAAGATTAAAGATAAAGGTATTCAGCATGATTTTGTCACGCTTCATGTTGGCGCGGGCACATTTTTACCGTTACGAGTTGATAATATTAAAGATCACCAAATGCATTCGGAGTGGTTTAGTGTTTCAGAGTCAGTAGTTGAGTTAGTTAAAAAGACTAAAAAGAAGGGCGGTCGAGTCATTGCTGTTGGTACTACGTCGGTACGATGTTTAGAGTCAGCATCTAAAAATGGCGAAATAGCTGCGATGGAAGGTGAAACGGATATATTTATTTATCCGGGTTATGAGTTTCAAAATGTGGATGGTTTAATTACCAACTTTCACTTGTCAGAATCAACCCTRATGATGTTGGTTAGTACMTTTGCTGGKTGTGATTTTATTAAAACAGCTTATCAAGAAGCGATTAAAGCTGAATATCGATTTTTTAGTTATGGTGATTCTATGTTTATTGAGAATCGTTTATTGAGAGACGTCTATAGAGATGTTCATTAAGAATAGTGTATTGAAAACCGTTTAAAACCCGAATTAATCAGAAAAACTTATTTTATGAAATTTAAACTATTAAAAACTGAAGGGAAAGCGCGTCGAGGCCAGCTAGAGTTTGATCGTGGAACGATTGAAACGCCAGCCTTTATGCCTGTTGGAACCTATGGAACCGTTAAAGCGATGTCTCCTGAACGGGTGAAAGCGACGGGTGCAGAAATTCTTTTAGGTAATACCTTTCACCTGATGTTAAGACCGGGAACTGAAATCATAAAAATGCATGGCGATTTACATGATTTTATGAATTGGCAAGGGCCAATACTTACGGACTCGGGTGGATTCCAAGTATTCAGTTTAGGTGAGTTAAGAAAGATTACCGAAGAAGGCGTTACTTTCCGTTCGCCCATCAACGGCGATAAAGTGTTTTTAGGGCCTGAAGAGTCAATGCAAGTACAAAAAGATCTTGGATCGGATATCGTGATGATTTTTGATGAATGCACACCTTATCCAGCGACCTTTGAAGAGGCGGAAACCTCGATGCAGTTGAGCTTACGTTGGGCAGAACGTTCTAAGAAAGCCCATGGAGATAGTGAATCTGCACTTTTTGGAATTGTTCAGGGTGGCATGTATCCGGATCTTAGAGATATTTCGTTAGCAGGATTAGATAAGATTGGTTTTGATGGTTATGCAATCGGTGGATTATCGGTTGGCGAAAGCAAACAAGAAATGACCATGATTTTGGATCATTTAGCTTATAAAATGCCAAAAAATAAACCACGTTACTTAATGGGCGTGGGTAAACCTGAGGATTTGGTTGAGTCAGTTAGACGCGGGATCGACATGTTTGATTGTGTGATGCCGACTAGAAATGCACGTAACGGTCATCTTTTCACTTCAACAGGCATTGTAAGATTACGAAATAGCCCCAATAAAAGGGACTCTGGACCCGTTGATGAAAATTGTGGATGTTATACTTGCAAAAACTATAGCCGAGCTTATTTACATCATTTAGACAAATGTGGAGAAATGTTTGGTGCGGAATTAGCCACCATTCATAATTTACATTACTACCAAGATTTAATGAAAGGATTGCGCAATAGCYTAGAAACAGGTACATTCGACGRCTTTGTTMAAGACTTCTATRASGCRAGRGGAYTAGAYGTCCCWGNCTTWGRWTARMRATKAANAAWATMGGKRNNGCSGANGTYAKWKTYATTWKWRTTWKARNTNTTTNAAAYNNAYTTRAATAAAAATGACTCCGACACCTTAGAAAAATTAGAATCAATTAAAATAGTTAACTTTAAGAGGAAATTTCATGTTTATAAGCACAGTACAAGCCGCCGAAGCAGGTGCAGACTCAGGGCAAGCTAGTGGAATGAGCACCATTATCATGATGGTATTGTTTGCAGCTGTATTTTACTTTTTGTTGATTCGTCCGCAAAGTAAAAGACAAAAAGAACATAAAGGCATGTTAGAGGCGATACAAAAAGGAGATGAAGTAGTCACTGGTGGTGGCATTTTAGGAAAAGTCAGCAAGATTACCGATGGTTTTGTCATTTTAAACGTAGCACAAGGCGTTGAAATGAAGTTTCAAAAGCATGCCATTACAGCCTCTTTACCTAAAGGCACTATTAAAGAGATCAATAGTTAGTTTTAATCAGGTTATAGTTATAAGCCTAACAAAAACGAGCTTAAGAGAAAAAAATTAAGAGAAACTAACCGTATGTTTACACCTCAAGAACATTTAAGACCAATAAACACTTATCCAACATGGAAATACGCCATGCTGGTTATTTTGTTAGTGGTAGGGTTTATTTTTGCATTGCCAAATATTTACCCACCGGACCCTGCCATTCAAATTACACAGGAAAATGGAAGTGTGATTGAGGATAGTTTGTTTAAAGATATTCAATCTATGCTAGTAAAAAAAGAAATTAAAGTTAAGTCTGCTAGTGTTGAATTCGGAAAGTCCTTAGTTCGATTTAATGGTAAAGATGATCAGTTTAAAGCCAGTTCAGAAGTTTCAAAATTTTTAGCTGAAAGAAAACTATTAAATCATGTCGTAGCCATTAACTTAGCACCTACAACTCCCGATTGGTTAAGAAGTATGGGCGGGGCGCCTCTTAACTTGGGTTTAGATCTTAGAGGTGGAGTTCAGTTTTTAATGCAGGTCGATATGGAATCTGCGATGGGTGTTAAATTAGAGCAATACACAAAAGACATCAAAAAACTTTTTAGAGATAACAAATTAAGATATTCATCCGTTACCAAGCAAAGTTTAGTTCAAATTGTTGCTCGATTCAGAAAAGAAGAAGATCGTGATCGTGCTGAAATAGAGTTTAGAAAAATCTATTCTGAGTTTTTAACCAGAACCAGGGAAAATGGCGATAAATTTGAATTGGTTCTTGATGTAAGAGAATCAAAAATTAAAGAAATTAAAGATTATGCGGTTGATCAAAATATTGCAACCTTTAGAAATMGGATTAATGAGTTAGGCGTGGCTGAACCATTAATTCAAAAGCAAGGAAGTGACCGAATATTAGTTCAATTGCCTGGTGTACAAGACTCTGCACAAGCAAAAAGAATTTTAGGCAAAACAGCCACACTTGAATTTAGAATGGTAAAAGAAGGTTCAGATCCTTACGCTTTACGAGCGCCTGCTGGAACAGAAATTTTAAGCGAAAAAGATGGTACTAAGTGGGTCGTTAAAAAGAAAGTGATAGTTAGTGGCACACAAATTGTTGATGCAACATCCGGTTTTGATTCTCAAACAGGGCAATCTCAAATTAGTGTTAAGTTGGATAGTGAAGGCGGTGCAAAAATGTTAGCCAACACGACTAAAAATACCTATAAACGAATGGCTATTGTGATGATAGAAACTAAAGCCATTTATGAAAGAACCGAATCAGGTGAATTAAACGTTGTTGGCCAGCAGGTGATTAAAGAGGTTGTTAGCGCGCCATCAATTAATGGAACATTTGGTTCTAATTTTCAAGTTACCGGTAGTTACACTCCGTCAGAGGCTAGTGAATTTGCTTTGATATTGAGAGCCGGTTCGTTAATAGCGCCCACTTTTATTATTGAAGAAAGAACCATTGGTCCAAGTCTTGGTGAAGAAAATATTAGAATGGGAATGAATTCTATTCTTGTTGGCTTTATTGCTGTGTTAATTTTCATGTTGGTTTATTACAAACTATTTGGGTTAATTGCAAACCTAGCTCTATTGACTAATTTAATTTTTATTGTTGCGATTATGTCTTTAATCCCTGGAGCGACTTTAACGCTTCCTGGTATTGCCGGTATTGTGTTAACCGTCGGTATGGCTGTTGATGCTAACGTTTTGATTTTTGAACGTATCCGAGAAGAATTAGCCGAGGGAGTCAATCCCGCAAAAGCGATTCACGCGGGCTACGATAAAGCTTTTTCAACGATTGCGGATGCCAATATCACAACATTGATTGCGGCTATGGTTTTATTTGGAATAGGTACTGGTCCAATCGCTGGTTTTGCGGTAACACTGTTAATAGGAATATTAACGTCGATGTTTACGGCTATTGTTGGAACAAGAGCAGTTGTTAATTTAATTTATGGTGGCAAGTCCATCAAAAAATTATCGATATAAATAGGTGAATAAAAAATGCAAATTTTAAAATCAAACTTAAATATTCACTTTAATAAATATCGCTTGCCTGCAACAATTTTTTCGGCAATTCTTTTAATAGCATCAATTGCTTCGGTTTCAATCAAAGGTCTAAATCTTGGTTTAGACTTTACCGGGGGTACTTTAATTGAAGTTTTATATGAAGATGATGCAAATTTAGATTCAATCAGAAATCAATTGTCAAAATCGGGGTTTGAGCGAGCTTTAGTTCAATATTATGGTACCTCAAAAGACGTTACCATTCGTTTAGGTCCTCAAGGGGATAAAAAAGCGAGTGACATCGGAACGACTGTTTTAACCGCGTTAAGAGAAGGGTTGACTTCAAAAATAACCATGAGAAGAATAGAGTTTGTTGGTCCAGCGGTCGGAGATGAACTGGCGGAGCAGGGTGGACTTGCCATGTTAGTGGCATTAATCTTTATTATGTTCTATGTTTCAGTAAGATTCGAATGGAAATTTGCGCTTGGTTCGGTTGCCGCTTTAGCGCATGACGTTATTATAACGGTTGGTATGTTTTCAATTCTTCAACGAGAGTTCGATTTAACCGTGTTAGCCGCAATATTGGCGGTAATCGGATATTCATTGAATGATACGATTGTTGTATTTGATAGAATTAGAGAAAACTTTTTGAARTTAAGAAAATCAGATTCAASTAAAGTRGTTGATATCTCTTTGAATCAAACRCTATCTAGAACTTTAATGACATCYATTACYACGTTGYTRGTCTTGATTTCTTTGTTTTACTTAGGTGGTGAATTGATTCACGGTTTTGCAATGGCGTTAATTATGGGAGTATTTATTGGAACTTACTCTTCAATTTATGTTGCAAGTAATGTGGCTTTGTCTTTAGGAATTACAAAAGAAGATTTAATGCCAGTTGAAGTTGAAAAAGAAGGCGCTGATCAAGACGCCTTGATGTAATTATAAAATATTTTATTAGTTTGATGTAAGCTGGGGCGAGAAACGAACCCCAGCTTTTTACGTTTTAATAAACGCCGTTTTTGTTGGGTCGGCGTGTCCCTTTTTATGGGGTTTCGTTTCTCATCCCAACCTACAAATTACTCTAACTTAAAAGAGTTAATATAGCTGCGTTGGAAATATCATGTCTGAGAATGAAACACTGATCACTTTTGATGATCTCAATCTACCTAAAGAAATTTTAAAAGTTCTTAATGAGTTAGGTTACGAAAAGCCTTCACCTATTCAAGCTGAAAGTATCCCTCTTTTACAAAGTGGAGCGGATATTGTTGGGCAAGCACAAACAGGTACGGGAAAAACCGCTGCCTTTGCTTTACCATTGTTGACGAAAATTGATTGTAATTTAAGGCAACCACAAGCATTAGTTTTAGCGCCGACAAGAGAACTTGCAATTCAAGTTGCCGAAGCGATTAATACCTATGCAAAATATATGAAAGGGCTTCAAGTAGTTCCCATCTACGGTGGTCAATCTTTTCCTGTTCAATTAAAGCAACTATCTCGAGGTCCACAAATAATCGTCGGTACTCCCGGTCGTGTGATGGATCATATGAGGAAAGGCAAAATCAAATGGGACCACATGCATACTATGGTTTTAGATGAAGCCGATGAAATGTTGCGTATGGGCTTTTTAGAAGATGTTGAATGGGTATTAGAGCAAACGCCATCTGATAGACAAATCGCTTTATTTTCTGCGACTATGCCAAAAGAAATTAAACGCGTTGCCGATCGATTTTTGAATAAACCTAAACACGTTAGCATCAAAACTAAAACGGCTACAGCGCCAACTATTGAGCAATCATACTTATCAGTTTCTCATCATAATAAAGTAGATGCATTAACTAGAATTTTAGAAGTAGAAGAGACTGATGCAATTATTATTTTTGCTAGAACCAAAACGGCTACCACTGAGTTGGCGGATCGTTTAAGTGCAAGAGGATATACTGCGGCTGCCATCAATGGCGATATGCAACAGTCAGCAAGAGAGAAAACAATTAATAACTTGAAGAACGGACGTTTAGATATATTAGTAGCAACTGATGTCGCTGCTAGAGGGCTAGATGTACAGAGAATTTCCCACGTAATCAATTATGATATTACTCAAGATGTTGAATCATATATTCACAGAATAGGACGAACCGGTCGAGCCGGTCGAGAGGGGAAAGCAATATTATTTGTAACACCTCGTGAAAAAAGAATGTTRTWTYTGATKGAAAAAACAACCGGTAAAAAAATCGAACGGATTGGTTTACCTACAACCGATCAAATAAACGATCAAAGAGTTGATAGATTTAAAAATAAAATCACAGAAAAATTAAATTCAGGTGAGCTAGCCCCTTATTTAGAAATTTTGGAAAATTATCAATTAGAAACAGATATTACCGGTATCCAAATTGCAGCAGCATTGGCAAGTTTAGCCCATGACAAAACGCCGTTATTAGTTGAAGATTTACCTTCGCCAAAAGAGCAAAGAAGAGATCGGAAAGAACGTCCTGATTTTGGATCCGGTGACCGTTCAAGAGGTAGAGAAAGAAAACAACATCGAAAAGGGCAAGATGGACAGGGGCGTTCAGGTAAAGATTTCCCTAAAGATGCAGAGTCACTATCCGATTACCCAACCATTGAAATGCGTCGTTACGTAATGATGGTCGGTTTTGATGCAGGCATTAAACCTGGTAATGTTGTTGGCGCTATTGCTAATGAAATTGATATCGAAAGTAAATATATAGGGCATATAAAAATATATGACGATTTTTCTACGGTTGATCTTCCGGGAAAATTACCTAAAGATGCGTTAGCGCATTTAAAGAAAGTCAGAATTTGTGGCAAGCCTATGAATCTAACTAAAGCAGATGATTTTAGTATGGATAAATTAAAGGGTTCTAATCGAGGTGATAGCGATAGTTCTTCTGGCAGCGGTCGACGTAGTGATTCTAAAGATAGAAAACGGAAGCCGAGACGTTCTAAAAAATAACTTAGAAAGTTAAAACATTAAAAAAAGGAAGCCTTGGCTTCCTTTTTTTTAATTTAGAGAGAAAAGCAAATTTACCAAATCTTAACTCTTTCCTCTGGTGCTCTATACATGCCATCTCCCGTTTTAACATTATAAGCCTCCATAAACTCAGGCATATTCATTAATGTACCGTTACCACGATAAGGTGCAGGTGAGTGAGGGTCTGTTTTCAATCGATTACGTAAAGCTTCTTCACGGAATTTATAAGCCCAAACTTGCGCCCATCCCATAAAGAATCTTTCTTCACCAGTAAATTTGTCAAGTACCGGAGACTCTTTTCCTTCAAGTGATAATTTATATGCACGATGAGCGATTGTTAAACCACCTAAATCACCAATGTTTTCGCCTAAAGTTAGCTCGCCATTAATATGCTCGCCTGGTAAAGGTTCAAATTCAGAATATTGATCTGCAAGTTTTTTAGTTCGTGTTTCAAACTCTTTAAGATCTTTCTCTGTCCACCAGTTTCTTAAAACACCGTCGCCATCAGACTTAGCGCCTTGATCGTCAAAACCATGTCCCATTTCGTGTCCAATTACCCCACCAATTCCACCGTAATTAACCGCATCGTCAGCTTCCATATTAAAGAATGGAGGTTGAAGAATTGCCGCAGGGAAAACGATTTCGTTCATGCTTGGATTGTAATAAGCATTTACCGTTTGTGGAGACATAAACCATTCATCTCTATCAATTGGCTTACCTAATTTATTGATTTGATTGTGATGATTAAAGATTGATGCGCGTTTATAGTTACCCGCTAAATCATTGGCATCAATTTCTAATGCTGAATAATCACGCCATTTATTAGGGTAGCCAATTTTAGGATTAAATTTAGCTAACTTGTCTAAAGCTTGAACTTTAGTTTCTTCGCTCATCCATTCTAAACCTTTGATGGCATGACCATAGGCTGTACGTAGATTTTCAACCATAGTGATCATTCTAGCTTTAGCTTCAGGCTTGAAGTGTTTTTTAACGTAGATTTTTCCTACAACTTCACCTAACAAACCATTGACCGATCCGACCGCACGTTTCCAACGTACTTCTTGCTCTGGCGTTCCGTTTAAAGTGGTTCCATAAAAAGCAAAATTTTGACTGTCGATTTCGCTACTTAGTAAACCAGCCGCTGAATTAATTAGTGTCCATTTGAAATAAATTTTCCAATCATCTACTGAGGTCTCAATAAATAATTTTGAGAATTTTTCAAAATAGCTTTTTTCTCGAATKACKGTYTCTKTTTCWGATGAAATGCCAGCACGTTCTARATATGCTGTCCAATTAAAGCCAGATGTGATTTCTGATAGTTTAGCTAKTTCAACTTTATTATAGGTCTTATCACGATCACGRCGTTCAACTTTAGTCCAATGCATATCGGCGATWGCKGTTTCTAATGCCATAACTTTCTTTGCATTAGCTTCTGCATCTTTRACMGAATYATTGATACCYGCCAAACTAAACATTTTACYAATGTGCTCAAYATAATCCGATCGWAGTTTTTCTGATTTTTCATCCTGCGTAAAGTAATAATCTCTATCGGGCAAACCTAAGCCAGACTGAGTGAAAAAAGTAATATATTTGGTTGGATCTTTTGAGTCATTATTAACCCAAAAACCAAAAGGTGCATCTGTTCCAATTAACTGTGTTTCWGCAAAATAAACSGATACATCATCRTGGCTAGCCATAGCRTCAATTTTTGCGAATTCAGGYATTAATGGWGWAGCRCCTAATTCATTTAATTTRTCAGTATTCATATAACTTCTATATAAATCACCCACTTTYTGAGCATCTGAACCATTTTCTACATTTTCTAATTGAGAGGTTTCTTCAATAATCGCTTTAACATCACGACGAGATTTGTCTCTTAACGCAGTAAAAGAGCCATAGGTYGACTTGTCTGCAGGAATCTCTGTRTTATCAAGCCACGTACCATTTACAAAACGRTAAAAATCGTCTTGYGGGCGTGTYTTATTGTCCATATTTTCAAGTTCAATGCCTGACTTGGCWAYRGCCATTTCAGCCATTTGAGCTTCTTGTTTTTCGAYTTKAGCGTCTGATTGTTTATCGCTTTCTTGTTGACTGCAAGCGCCTACAAAAGCTAAACAAATCGCACCAGCGATGAGTCTTTTTTTCATACTGTTTTCCTTATAGCTAGTAAGTATTGTTATTAAAGCCCTTGAAGGGCCAGAATTCTGTCTTTGTCGCAACATCTATAACAATTGCTGTGACAGATAGCCCTGAATAAAACCATATAAGCTAGGTAAAAGGCAAGAGATCGAAGTAGGTTCTGTGATATTAATCGTTACTAGATATGAATATTTAGGAATTTACGACTATTATTTAAAAAAGCACAAAAAATTGAGTGATTTATGAGCAATAAAGTTAAAACCTATGAGTCAATTGCTGCTAGTTTATTGTTGGCATTGCCCAATCCATCTAGCGCAGATTATGAGATTAAAATTAAAATCCCTGAATTCACATTCTTAGGAGTGGGAAATCAGCCTGATTTCGCCCAAATCTTTTTAACCTTTTATCCAGGCGATAAAATCATTGAGCTCAAGGCATTAAAACAATATGTCTATCAGCTCAGAGATATCGTAGTGTCTTATGAAAGACTAATTAATATTATCTATGATCAGCTAATGGAAACGTTTGTTCCTGATCGATTAAGGCTCGTGATGAATTGCAATCCTCGTGGTGGCATTAGCTCTCATTTAACCATAGATTCAGATTGGAAGAGCCGTGGAGGAGAGGATAAATACAAAGATTGGTTGGGTGCTAAAGATGAATGGATGCGTTTAGATTAAATTTTCTTTTAGGGTCGGAGTCGCAACAGTCTAAATATAGTACAATATTTTTGCGCTGAGTTTCACTCTCAAATGAACCATGATGCTAACTTCGCGCGGCTCCGACCCTTGATAATTATCGATGACCGTTAATTCGAATTTAATCCTACGGCATATGAACTTGAGAGCCAGATCCTTGTCCAGGAACCACAATTTTTGATGCCTGCTCTCTTTGATACTCCTGAATTTCCTTCATGGTTTGTTCCATTGATTCTTTAGCCGCATCGCCAAAGGCTTCAAAAGCATCCGCGAGTGATTCTGTTTTCAACTCAAAATTGAGAGGAATAGCGCCTCCTTGGGTCATAACTTGTGTTTGACCAAAATAGGTGACAGCTCTATTAGAGTCAATTTCACCATTAGCTGTAACCGGCGTTAAAACTCTAACACTGCCTACTTTTTGATCTGAATATACGTCTTCTTTTACTAGAGAATCAGTGTCAATTTTGATATCAGGTAATGATTGCTGGTTCATGTTGTTCCTTATTTATTGATCGAATTGATTATTGTTTGATTTGCTAGCTATTCTAGGTTAATTTCTACTGTTGTACTAGGGGGCGGAAGAAATGTTATAAAGCCAGTTAACAAAACAAGCGTTGAACTAAAAAAAGCAGATGTCAAAAGTTGGTTTGTTTATATCATTCTTTGTACCGATGGCTTGCTTTATACGGGTATCACAATCGATGTAAATCGACGTTGGCAACAGCATGCGGGAATTTTAAAGAGCGGCGCCAAATTTTTTAGAGCTCGAAAACCCAAAACATTGCTGTTGGTGGAGATTTTTAATGATCGCTCTAGCGCGAGTAAGCGAGAATATGAAATAAAGAAGTTATCTCGAGAAAAAAAATTATTACTAATAGAGTCTGAGATTAATCAAATTAAACAAATTAGCGATAAAACGATGACCGATAAAAAATGAAACTAAATGATTTTGAAGTATTAGTATCAAAACCCGTTTATGAAAAACTTGTTGTCGAATATGGGTTTTTAAAGCAATGGCGTATAGATTTTGATCACGCAAAGAAAAGGGCTGGTATGTGCCAACTTGAAGGTAAAAAAATTTCTTTAAGTCGACATCATATCAGCCAAAACAGTGTAGAAATGGTAACCGATACCTTGTTGCATGAATATGCTCACGCTATTGCATTTGAACTATACCAAGAACGAGGTCACGGCATTGTTTGGCAAAAAATAGCGCTAACGATTGGTGCAAAACCTAAAGCAACCGGTCGATTTAATTTACCTGATGCACCATGGGCATTGGTTCATCAATGCCCGAAGAGCAAAAATATCGAGTTATTAGCATATCGCTATAGACGAAACAAAAAAATCACTCAATTCTTCTTAATTGGTAAACCCGAAACTAAGGGCGAGCTCCAATATTTATCCCGAGATGAATATGAAGCGCACTTATTTTTAAAGAGCCAGACTTCTTAAAATCCACGATAAAAACAAGCAAACCAAGTAAAACTAAGCCGCCACTAATCCAAAGGTAGCTACATTTGAAGCTGTTGAATTGTTTGTAAAAGGTTTAGTTGCAACAGGCAAAGGACGTCTATTTGGATTTTGCTCATTGGAGTATTGTTTAATACCCTCTATTTGCTCCATGATGGCATTAGCTTTTTCCAGCACTACTTGTCCTGCTGGCGTAATACCTGACAAGTTTTTGCCGTTACGTTCAAATATTTTAATATCAAGCTCTTCTTCTAAAAGGCGCAATTGTTTGCTCACTCCAGGTTGAGAAGTATATAGACTCTCAGATGCTTGAGTGATGTTCAAATCATTGTCTGCTATTGCTAGTATGAACCTTAGTTGCTGTAATTTCATTTTCCTACCCTCTGTTTTATCGTTAATGTTTAAAGTTAAAATTATTTATAAGTCATTTAAAAGTCGTTTAATGTCATTTCTGTAATTGTTGTTCTAATAATTTAATGGCAAAAAAAAACCTCCGAGCTTTTGGCTGGGAGGTTTTCGTGAATTCTATTTAATTTAAAGATTCTTCAGGAAACCACCCGATTACAATGTCTAATTGAGATGCGGACTTGTTTAAACATTGAAATACACCAAGTACGCACAGCCATGAGCATCGAATAGCTCATAAATGTTGTGGTTGTGCGAATTGTTTTGGTGTAGGCGTTCATAGTGTTTCTTGTTTGATATCCTGTTTTTATCTATATTAAATTTTAGCTATAAAATCTTGTTTACGTTACGGAATATTGACCTTTAGAGCACATATTTCCGCTGTTGTTGTATTTATAGCATTTTAAATTAAATAGCGTCAAGTTTTATTTCCTTTAAATCTTATATCTTTTTGTTATATTTTAATTGAAATGGCTAAATAATTTAAAAATATGCACTGATTGATGGGGGTATAACCACAAATTAGTAGAAATAAACGGCTAACAAACGCTAGAATTTGGTTATCTAACATTAATCACGTAATTGAATAAAAATGAATATTACTATCGTAGGTGCAACCGGCGCCGTTGGCATAGAGTTAATTAAGCTATTAGGATTGCGCAAATTCCCACTATCTTCGCTCACATTACTTGCTTCAGAGCGTTCCGCAGGTAGAAGGCTAGATACGCCGGTTGGAAAAGTTGAAATAAAAGCTTTTGACAGTAAATATTTCGAAAATCAAGATATCGTGTTCTTTGCAACCAGCGGAGAGCATGCTTTAGAATATGCGCCTAAAGCCGTTGAGGCTGGGGCTGTTGTTATTGATAATTCAAGTGCTTTTAGGTTAGATCCCAATGTGCCTCTAGTGGTTCCTGAAGTTAATCCTCAAGCGGTTAAACAACATAAGGGGATCATTGCTAATCCGAACTGTTCGACTATTCAGATGGTGGTGGCACTTTATCCATTGCATCAATATTCGAAAATAAAGCGAATTATCGTATCTACCTATCAGGCGGTTTCAGGTGCGGGTCAAGATGCTATACAAGAACTTAACCAGCAATTACACGATCATATTCATGATAAAGAGATTAAAGTGAAGGCTTTTACCAAGCAAATCGCTTTTAATGTGATCCCCCATATAGATGTATTTCAGGATAATGGTTATACCAAAGAAGAAATGAAAATGGTGAATGAAACTTGGAAAATATTTGATGATTCGAGTATTAAAATAACCGCAAACTGTGTGCGGGTACCGGTAATTCGAGCGCATTCTGAAGCAATCAATATTGAAACTGAAAACAAGATCACTGAATCAAAAGCGAGAGAGTTACTTTCGAAGGTAGACAGTATTAAAGTGGTTGATGAACGTGTTAATGCGGGTTATCCCACACCGATTGATGCCAGCGAAAAAATGGATACCTACGTTGGTAGAATTAGAGAAGATATTTCCTGTGATAACGGTTTATCGCTCTGGGTGGTTGCTGATCAACTGTGGAAAGGTGCAGCGTTAAATGCTATTCAAATTGCGGAATTGCTAAACACTGAACACTTTAGGAAAAACCACTAATCAATAATCAATAATCAATACATAAAATAAAATCTAATCTAATCACAAAAACTCGATAAGTTTGTTATTTTCGCAAGGAGGTTAGGCTGGCGGACGAGCTTTAATAGACAATGCATGAATGTCCGTTTTCATCATTTCAGCCAGTGCTTGATAAACAAGCTGATGCTTTTTTATGGCTGTTAATCCTTCAAAGGATTCACTAACAATATCTAAACTAAAATGACCCATACCAGATTGAGCGCCGGCATGTCCGGCATGTAAATGGCTATCGTCAGTGATTGAAAGTGAAATAGGGGAAAGTGCCTTTTTTAAACACTCAGTCATTAATTCGATGCGGTGAATTCCTATGGGAGTATCATTCGTCATTCTTTTTCTCTTCTAGTTTGTTTGTATTAGCGTTGTTTGTTTCTGAATCTTGCTCAATTGCATCTGAATCACCTTCTAACTCCATAGGCATATAAGGAAATATTTTGTACATGATATAACCGAGTAAAATTAAATTAAGTCCCATCAAACCAAAAAGTTTAAACTTCACCCAGAAAGCTTCAGAATATTCATACGCGATATAAATATTTAAAAAGCCAAATAGAAAATATGCGCTTGACCATAAAATATTAAGGCTTTTCCAAATAGATTCAGGGACTTCCATTTCTTCATCAATGGCTTTACTGAAAAGCTCCTTTAACAAGATTTTTTTCAAGACAAATTGTCGATAGACAAAAACTAATGATGTTGCCCAAACCAAAATACTAGCTTTCCAAAAAATAAAAGCAGGGTCACGAAAAACAAGCGTCATAGTTCCAAAAATAAGAGTAATGACTAATGTCCATAAATGAAGTTTTTCGAATTTACCTGTAATTAGGCGCGTTGCAATATTTTGAATAACGGTAGCGATCATCAATGCTTGCACAGCAGGGTACATAGGATGAGGATCAGACGACCAGCTGTAAATACCAACGAAAATGGCGATTGGAAAAAAATCTAATAGTAACTTCATAATGGACTTATTTGAGTATTGGTGACAAGAGAGTAATCGAGAATGGAAGTCTAGCAGAACTTATTCAACCGATGCTATGACTTAATCGTGATTTGGATTAAAATATGCTTATGAAAAATTCAAATATCAATAATACAACAGAAGAATTGCGATATGACCTTCACAGTCATACCAACCTTTCTGACGGGCAACTGACGCCTAAAGAGTTAATTGATCGAGCGATTGCCAGAGATATTGATGTGTTTGCGATTACCGATCATGACTCATTGAGCGGGCTGACAATTGCTCGCAATCATTGTAATGATAACGGATTGAAATTGAAGTTGCTCGATGGGATTGAGTTGTCAGCATCCAGTGATTTCGGTGATATCCATATTGTTGGTTTAGGAATCGATCAAGAAGATAATAATTTGCAACAATTAGTCGTAAAACAAAAACAATTAAGACGGGATAGGGCGGAGCAGATTGATGATAAGCTGAATAAAGCCGGAGTTTCGGGTATTTTGGAGATGATTAAGCAAGATGGTGTGGATTTAGTGACTCGAACTCATTTTGCAAAAAAGCTAATCCAAAAGGGTTTTGCAAAAGATAATACGCAAGTCTTTAAACGGTTTTTAGGACGAAAAGGCAAAGCCAAAGTCAAAAATTATTGGGAAAGCATGCAATCTTGCATAAAAACGATTGAAGGTTGTGGAGGTGTTGCCGTATTAGCTCATCCCACGAGGTACCCGATATCAAATAGAAAGCTTAGTTATTTGATAGAAGAATTTAAACTGGAGGGAGGCTCTGGGATAGAAGTCAGTTATCCAAGTTTAAACCCAGATGAAGCGGGTTGGTTAGAAGTTCATAGAGCGAAGAACGACTTGTTAGCATCTGCTGGTTCAGATTTTCACTTTCCCGACTTAAAATGGAGTGATCTCGGCAAGTTTCGGCCAGTTAAAAAGAATATCCCGCATGTTTTAGATAGGTTATTATTGGAGTCATGACTCAATACTTTGATTTACATCCCGATAATCCACAAGCGCGATTAATTTCGCAAGCTGTGGCGATTATCCGAGCGGGCGGTTTAATTGTATATCCTACAGATTCCGGTTATGCGTTAGGCTGTCATATAGGTGATAAAAAAGCGCTGGATAAAATCAGACAAATCAGAAAGCTAGATAAAGCTCATAACTTCACTTTGGTTTGTCGAGATCTTTCCGAGTTAGCCAATTTCGCGCGAGTCGATAATGCATCATACCGAGTCATTAAAAACCACACGCCCGGACCTTAYACCTTTATATTGAGAGCAAGYCCWGAAGTCCCYAAACGTTTACAACATCCGAAACGAAAAACCATAGGYATTCGMGTACCAGACAATAAAGTCGCCCTCGCTTTATTAGAAGAGTTAGGTGAGCCTATTATGAGCACCAGTTTAATTATGCCGGGTGATACTAATACGCTCTGTGGTGTAGATGAAATTTATAACAAACTCAATAATCAAGTCGATTTAGTGATACATGCCGGCTACGCAGATGATACGCCAACAACCGTGATCGATATGATGGAAGGCTTTCCGCAAATTATGAGGCGAGGCGCTGGAAATCCAGAAGATTTTGAGTCTTAATACCTCCTCTTTCTTTGGGAGAGGAATGAGGAGAGGGCGAGCTTAATAATTAAATTACAATTAGATTGCAATCAAATCATCATTGGTTATAATTGCGCGCTCCAATCGATAGAGACCAGTTCTCTACTACCAAACGGTTGGGTTTAGATAGATTAAAAAGCCAGTGTGATGGAATTGGTAGACGATGTGCAGGAAGCACAAGTGTCGCGAAGACAGGACGTCTGAGAGCGACCATAGGGAATAGTGCAAAGCACTATCTGTCCATATCTTGAGAGAGGTTTGGTATAAATCCATTTTTAAAGCCAGTGTGATGGAATTGGTAGACATAGGGGATTCAAAATCCCCCGCCTTCGGGTGTGGCGGTTCGAGTCCGCCCACTGGTACCATATAATAAAGATGCCCTGTTTTCAGGGCTTTTTTATGTCCATGGATGGACTGTATTTCGCAATGAGGCAAGGATGCCGGTGCGATATATCTAGCACTCAAATACTGGTGTTTARTTTTTAATGTTATAGTTATCGCTAGTTTAAGGWATTAATTAGCTTTTGGAGATAAAAGTGAAAATAGATACGACATTTTATAATCGATGTATTTTAACTTTAGAAAAAGCTCATTCATTGTTACTTAATGCAGAAAAAGAGAGCATCGAGTACGAGATGTTTCGCTCTGCGAGTGTTAAAGAGTTTGAGATTATTTTGGAACAAACGGGTAAATTATTGAAAAAAGCACTTCAGCCTTATTTTCATAGTCACAAAGCGGTAGATGCGCTCGTTTTTAAAGAATTGTTTAGGCAAGCTGGACAACATAGCTTGCTTACTGTTGATGAAATCGAACGTTGGTTTATTTACAGAGACAACCGAAATACAACTGCACATGATTATGGTGTTCATTTTGCAGATAAAACTTTAAAACTTTTACCCCAGTTCGTTATTGATGCCAAGTCAATAGAAAAAACCTTTAAACAACAATCCTATGATTGATCTTAGAGACAAAGATGAGAATGCTATTATTAAAATTGCGATTCAAACTCTAGGAAATAACGCTGAAGTCTGGGCGTATGGTAGTCGAGTAAATGGTAGTAGTCATGACGCAAGTGATTTAGATCTTGTAATAAAAACGCCTTCGAATAATCCACTATTAGCAGAACAACTAACTAAATTTAAATTGGGATTACAAGAGTCTAATATTCCGATAAATGTACAGTCTTTGGATTGGAATGCTATTCCAGAAAATTTCAAGAAGAATATATTGATGAATTATGTGGTTTTAATTGGTGGGAACTAAATAATTAAGTTATGTGTCCCCAGAATTTGCAGAATTTGTCGGAACTAAATAATTAAGTTATGTGTCCCCAGAATTTCTATGTGTCCCCAGAATTTCTACAACATGTTGATTCAGCCACAGTGAAAGAGTTGATTGGTTAAAAAATTAGAGACAAAAATTAGAGACAGTCACCATATGGACAATGTCTTACATACTTTCAAGCAAAGAATACGGGTCGCGTTGCGTTATTAATAATAAAGCCGAAAAATCGGCCAATTCCTAGGCAATATTAATCCAGTGATCCGACCCGTTATCAAGTGGCTCAAAATTTAAACATCGAATTATTGGAGTTAAACTAATGAGAGTCTATACCTATTCRGATGCAAGACAGAATTTTTCAGATCTTTTGGCTTTTGCAGAACATGAAGAAGTGATCATTAAGCGAAGAGATGGCACACGATTTTCAATTACGGCAAAAACCACAAAAAAGTCACCGTTTGATGTACCTTCTATTAAAACATTGGCATCTACACAAGATATTTTGGATGCTGTTAAAGAGTCGCGAAAAGATCGCTAGAGTGGTAAATAGTAAAATATACACGCCTTTCTTTTGTCGGGAATGTTATTCCGGAAAATTTCATGAAGAATATTTTGATGAATTATGAGGTTTTGATTGGTGGGAACTAGATCGCTTAATAATTAAGTTATGTACCCCCTGAATTGCCCTGAATTGCGTTCGTCTGAATTTGGTAAGATGACAGTATATTAGATCAATCGGTTGCTTGTCTGGCGTCGTTATCCTCAACAACAACTGCCCAGTTACGCTCAAACTTGCCTAGGCTTGAAGTACTGAAATCACCCTCGGCGCTTACCTGCCACTCAATAAATGAACGCGTACTTGATGAAAGCCGCCGGCTCAATTCCTGGGTAGCTTTGCAGGTATTAGGAATATTGAACACAAATGAAGCATCAACACCGTGGGCTGTCTGTTTTAAATGCACAGGTCCTTTATCCTGCCATATAACTTCATAGGTGGTGTGGTCCCTGTTCTTATCTCTGCGAGTGCAGGTAATCTTTGCACAAAATGGTGTTGTAGAGCTAGCGTTTTGGTCGATATCCTGACTGTTTATGCTGAACCGTCCGCCAAGGTGCCCACCGAGACTTGGTACTGACGGATCAAGAAATAGGGGAGTTGCCCCGAAGCGTTTATATGCTTGAATTTGCTTGAGAGCCGCGTAAAGTAAACCTATACCAGCAAATACAAACAACAGCAAAAACAAATCGCTGTATTCCCCACTACGGATGGAATCTGGTAGGAAATGCACTGACGCCCAGACGCCGACTATAAAAAACAGACCACCGAGTAACGCAAGGACCCAACCTTCAGCCTTTTGATTGCTGTTAATGCCACCACCTTGTTTAATTGATCTCTTATTCATAAATAGTTTCTCAACAGATGGCAGATTTTACGCTATTTTTCATAATTCATAGGTAATTCTTCAAAAAGGGAGCAGTTCGTAAGCAAACTATTACAATACTATCAGAAACTGCTCAAGTTAACTGAGGAAAATCTATCACGAAGTGTCCCGTCCGAAACTTCAATAGTCMMNGWYYGAAAMWTCWANAGWYAAARATTKWARWNTSMAMGMTWAWNATWTCNAANNTWKWWAGAAATAAAATAGACACCCCGAATTAAAGTTCACAGTGAGAGTTTTTGCTTTTTTTTGCAAATAAAAGGCTTAAATCTTTCTTTAGTAATAATGAATAGAGATAAAACAGAATGTTTTTGTCGAAAATATTGTCTTAAAACGTAAATAGTTACAAGGTCGCTGGATAACTAACAAGGGGTCTTGTTAGTTATATTATTAATACCGCGCTCCCTTATACAAACAGCAAAGCACTGCCAGCAACCACCAAACCTGCACCGAACCATGCTCCTAGAGCTGGAACTTCTTTGGTTTTAATCCAAAGTATCGGCAGTAATATAGCGGGCGATGTTGCCGTTATAGTCGAGATAATTCCGACTTCACCACCTTCAAGAGCAAATAGAAATAAAGTCATACCAATTCCCATGCCGTTAACACCTGCCAGTACGGTTAAACCCAATAATTTGGGTGTTAGCGGGTTGGCGCGCTTAAATGCTCTGATGGGGAGTAGCACCATGATGCTAAGCATTATTGCAGATATGCCAACTCTTAAGGCTGACGCSGCWACGGGATCGGCTCCAGCTTCCATAACGGGGCGCGCCAAAATAGAGCCAATGGCTTGGCAGAGTGCKGCAAAYACGCCCAAAGATACGCCAATCCAGACYGGACCTTTTATTGCTTCCCATTGATGTTGTTGATCTTTGCGCTTGCCAAACACTACCGCTAAAACAACACCTATGCTCACTATCGTTACGCCCAAAATTTGCAGATAGCTTARATGYTCGTCTAAGAAAAWCCAGCCTAATAAAACTGACAASGGGGCRGCCAGYGMAAATAGAATMGCAGTWCGYCGYGGTCCCAWGCGRTTTAAAGTTAAAAACAAGGTTGTATCGCCCAAGAAAATCCCAATAACACCTGAAAGTATGAGAGGCTGATAATGCTCTGTTTGAACGCTATTCCATGTGCCCGCTACCCAGACCCAAACAACCAACATAGCGGTGATGATGACCATGCGTATTTGTACATAAGGAATGGCACCCAATTCGCGTGAAGGGGTGGCAGAAATCATACCGCCAAAGGCCCACAATGTGGCTGCTAATAATGCAGCTAATTCATATATAGTCATAATCTGACTCGGCATTTATACTTGAGCCGATCTTATAAATAGAGGATGGCAACAACAAACGAATTGTATTTGCATTTAAGTCGATTACACAATATCGATCTTTGACTGGGTATCTATTTTCATATGAATATTTCACGGAATACATAATCCTTTATTATATCTGACCGTGATAATGAGTATCATTGTGCTAAATTATTTAGACAGTCATTATTTTTTTAATCATGGTCGTAGTTTAAATCAAACTAATCAGAGTTTATTAAAATCATTTGAATACTGAATGGAGTATTACGTATTTATTTTCCACTCAGCTATTGATTAAGGTCAAGTGATTATAGTGGCAGTTATGGAAGTTATTCATCATCTCGGATTTTAAAATGGTTGCCAAGTCGATATTGTGAAATGCAAGTTAAGCATAAACAGCATCACTTTCTCTGATGTTCGTTTCAATAAGAACAACAAGAATTATGAGAATTGGCTATACAGGTTCAGAATTAAAGTTAAAGGACGTAATCTATCACCTCTAAACTCTAAAACCGGCAGCGCTACAAATAAATTAGGTCGAGCTATTTGTGATGCGAGCTTAATAATTTGCGGTTTAATATTATAACAAAGGCTCCAAAAGGAGCCTTTGTTAAACGTAATATGCCTTAAAACCAATAAATTACAGTTTACCTTTCACCAACTTTGCTAAGTTGTTAATTGTAGAAAAAAGCTCAAAATCTAAATCATCATCTTCTAAAACTATGTCGAACTCTTCTTCAAGTCCACCAATCAAACCAATGATTTGAATTGAGTCTAAGCCTAGTTCTGCAACTAATTCTGAATCGTTGCTGATCTCAGCAGGATCAACACCTACCAATACTTTTTCGACGATAAGTGCTTTTATTTGATCTTGTATTTTGTTGTCTGACATTTTGTTCTCCATAAAACTATAAAATAGGTTTTGTAAATTTAATAAGGTGATTCGTGTTCTTTAAGTCATTTGTTGTGCTTGATGTTCTAACTTTAATCGATCTGTTTTTCCTGACTGACCAATTGGGAATTCTTCTATGTCGTATATTGTGGATGGCATCATATAATGTGGCAAGTCATTTTTGCTGTGTTTAAATATTTCGACTTGATTTAGCTCAATTTTTTGGCCGTTTTGTTTGGCTGGGATTATAAATGCCACTAATTCCTCTCCAATTGTCTTAGAGCCATCCGGTGATTTTCTATCGCGTTTAACGACAACACATTGCTCAACATCAGGGTGTTTGACTAAACTACTTTCAATTTCACCAAGCTCTACTCGGTAGCCAAAAATCTTAACCATTTTATCGGCTCGACCTTTATATATCCAATTACCGTCATCGTCCAAATAAGTTATATCACCAGTTCTGTATGCTTTAACACCGGGTTTATCGGGAACATCAGTCCAGTAGGGTGCTCCTTCATTAGATCTTCCCCAATAGCCACTCATTAATGTTGGCCCGTAAATACATAACTCGCCGACATTGTCTCCATCACCAATTTCTGTATCTATAAATGAGAAGTGTTGTGGTAATGTTTTACCAATAGGTAATGGAGTGTCGTCATCAGGTATGTCACTGGCATCAAAATAAGTGCAAACGTTTGTCTCCGTTGGGCCGTAGAGATTATAGTATTGTACATTTTCAGGTAAAAAGGACTTAAACAAACGGCAAGTTTCAATAGGGAAGACTTCACCCGCAAACAATAATGTTTTGAAATGACTAAAGTCACGTTTATGCATATTACCATTCAAAGCCATTAGGCTAAGTGCTGAAGGAACTGCATAGAATGTTGTTATTTCGTGCTTTTCTAAAAAACCGGAAAGCCTAGTTGGAAACATTTTAAATTTTTCAGGAATGATATAAAGACAACCACCACTTGAAAGTCCGGTAAATAGGTCGAAAGTAGATAAATCAAAGGTAAAAGGCGCCATTGATGCAATACGGTGAGTCTCATCGACGTTGAATTCTTTCTTTGCCCAAGCGGGGAAAAATTGAGCTGCAGTATGTGAAACCGTTACGCCCTTTGGAACTCCCGTTGAGCCAGAAGTGTATAGAATGTAGGCTATATCTGTTCCTTTAACAACGGTTGGTTTATGTTCTCTAACTAAATTTAATTCATCCTCGGAGGCTGTATCCAATTCTACAAATATCGATTGCCACTGACTTGATTCAAAAGTTAAGGATTTATCTTTATCGACGGATAATTCGGGATTCAAAGTTTGCTGTAATATCAAATCAAAATCGCCATTACTGATGATTGTGTTGAGTCGGTTGGCAGGCCAAGTTGAACCTAGCGGAACATAAGTGTTTCCAGCTATCAGAACTCCAAACAGCGCGACAATATTATCGATTGATTTTGGTACAATTAGCGCCGTTCTTTTATTCGGAGCATGATTATTATCAAGAAGCCATCGGGCAAACAAATTACAACGACAAAGAAGAYCGGCGTAAGTTATTTCACCGCTGTCTGTCCATAAAGCATTATTGTCAGGATGAGCTAAAGCCGCATCGATAAAATCTTGCTGAATGGTTGCTAAATGTTGATTTGTCTTGGGTTGTCCGTCTTCCATTTTTAGTCCTAAATCTTTATTCTGGCTCTTTTAATGTAAGGTATTAAGTGCTACAAGCTCAATTTTTTGCAGATTTTGTGATAATTCCTATAACTTGTCAATGTAAGTATGTCACATGTTCTTTATAGGTTTCATAGCATGTTCTAGTTATTAGAATCGGAATGAGAACAATCAGCTATCTCTTTGTAAATGCTCAATTTTATTGGCAACGCCTTTCCATTTTTCAGCGTCTGGTAATGGTGGCTTTAGTTCGGTTATATTTTCCCATTTTTGCGCTAATTCTGCATTGATGGCGATGAATTTCTCCTGTCCATCCGGTAAATCATCTTCTTCAAAAATTGCATCGATAGGGCATTCAGGTTCGCATAATGCACAATCGATACATTCATCGGGGTCAATGACCAGAAAATTAGGGCCTTCGTAAAAACAGTCGACAGGGCATACTTCTACGCAATCTGTATGTTTACACAAAATACAATCTTCGGTTACAACGAAAGTCATTGGTGGTTACTCCAAATGTTACTAATATTAGCTATTGCTATTTTTTTCTGTCAATTCAAAGACTAAAGCCAAGGCTTCTTTTGGACTTAAATCGTTAGGGTCGGTATTTTCCAGTATTTTCAGTCTCGGGTCGAGAGTTTCTATTGGTTTTACCGCTATTTCTGTTAGATTTTGACCTTCATTTTCATCATTCACAATCTTACTGTTAGATTCTAGTTCAATTTGAATCGCTTCAGCGATTTTTGTGACTGCCGATGGAACACCCGCGAGTTTAGCGACATGTAATCCATAACTTTTACTGGTTGGACCGTTGTGAACTTGATGATCAAGAATAAGACTATCACCATGTTGAATGGCTCCAAAGTGACAGTTCTCGATGGTTTGGATTTTATCTGCTAGTTTGGTTAATTCAAAATAGTGGGTTGCAAACAGGGTCAGCGGTTGGATTTTTTCACTTAAATGCGAAAGTGTTGCTGACGCAAGCGCGAGCCCATCAAAGGTACTAGTGCCACGGCCAATTTCATCTAATAAAACCAAACTTGAATTAGTGGCATTGTTTAAAATATTAGCMGTCTCACTCATTTCRACCATAAAAGTAGAGCGACCACCGGCTAAATCATCGGACGCGCCGATACGAGTATAGATGCTATCCATAAGACTGAGTTCAGCGGATTGTGCGGGTACAAAACTACCACAATGAGCTAGTAATACGATAATGGCTGTCATCCGCATATAGGTTGATTTACCGCCCATATTTGGCCCAGTAATTAACTTACTATTAATGCCTTTGTGGAAAATAACATCATTGGGAATAAATGGATCATTTTGATAATTTTCCACCACCGGATGTCGACCTTTCGCTATATTCAAAGCTCTATCTTTCACAAACGTTGGTTTAATATATTGGTGGTCAATCGCCGTTTTAGCAAAGGAATAAAGCACATCCAGCCGAGCAATCGTTTCTGCCGTAAGCATTAAATCATCTACATCGCTCTGCAAAGTTTCTAGCAATTGTTGGTAAAGCTTCTTTTCTAATGCAAGCGCTTCAGATTGGCTAGATAATACTTTGTCTTCAAGGGTTTTTAATTCAGGTGTAATAAATCGCTCGGCATTCTTCAACGTTTGACGCCGGGTATAGTGTATTGGTGCTAAATCAGACTGAGATTTTGAAATTTCAATATAAAAGCCATGCACGCGATTGTAACCCACTTTTAAATGAGTGATACCCGTTGCTTGTTTTTCTCTTTGTTCCATATCATCAAGTAATTGCTCAGCGTTTCCAGATAACGATCTTAATTGGTCTAGCTCTTTGTTATATCCGGTTTTAATCACATTACCATCTCTAAGTACAACCGGTGGATTGTCGAAAACCGATTCTTCAAGCAACTCTTTAGTCTTAGTGTGGAGGGTTAATTGTTTACCAATATCTTCTAACACGGGTTGCTTAGATTTTAGAAGCCAATTTTTAATATCAGGTAATGCCTGTAAACTCTCTCGTAAACCGGTTAAATCTCGTGGACGTGCGGATAAAATAGCGATACGGGTTAACAGTCTTTGCATATCTTTTATATGAGCAAGGCTTTGAGCTAGTTGCTCTATTTCGTTATGACTGGCTAGCGCTTCAACGCTGTTTAATCGAGCATTGATAATCGATGAGACCCTTAATGGCGAATGAAGCCAAGATTTTAAGAGCCTTGTTCCCATAGAAGTATTGGTCTGATTAATGACATTGAATAAAGTTTTTTCATTTTGACCAAAGATGTTTTCGGTGATTTCTAAGTGTTTTCTGGTAAACGTATTAAGGCGTAATAAACCATGATTATCGGAATGATTAATCGTCTTAATAAAGGATAATGATGATTGTTGCGTGTGTTTTACATAATTAAGCAAACAGCCAGCAGAGCAAATGCCGGCTTGCAATTCTTCACAGCCAAATCCTTCTAGGTTTGAAACATTGAAATGTTGAAGCAGTTTTTGATAGTTCTGCGAATAATCAAACTGCCAGTCTTCTTCTTGCTTTAATAATAATTGAGAGTTAGCAAAAGAATCTCTTAATTTTGATGGAATTAGAACTTCCGACGGATTAATCCGCGCTAACTCATTATTTAACAGCTCAAAACTATCAAATTCAGCGCAGTTAAAACGGTTGGTGGAAATATCCATCCAAGCTAGTCCAAATAACTCTCTTGTCGGTTTGCTTAGTTTTAGGGAATAGCAAGATGCAATCAGGTTGTCACTTTTTTCATCTAACAATGATTCTTCTGTTAATGTTCCGGGTGTGATAATTCGAACTACTTTTCGTTCAACTGGACCTTTGCTGGTAGCCGGATCACCGATTTGTTCACAAATAGCGACTGATTTACCTTGTCGCACAAGTTTTGCGAGATAGTTATCGACAGCATGATAGGGGACGCCCGCCATGGGGATCGGATCGCCATTGGATTTACCCCGTTGGGTTAATGTGATCCCCAACCATTTGGATGCTTTTACCGCATCTTCAAAAAATAACTCATAAAAATCACCCATCCGATAAAACAATAAAATATTGGGGTGTTGCGCCTTGATAGTTAAAAACTGTTGCATCATCGGCGTATGTTCAGACTTTGTTCGAGAGGCTGTTTGAGTCGTGGTTTGGCCTTCAAATAATGATTTTTGTTCGGTTTCTTTCACATTAAGGTTTGATTTTGTTATCTTGGACAGCAGTTTAACTGATTGTATATATCCGTACCACATCAAACAAAAAATCTAGTAAATATAAACCGGACTAATTGATGACAAACGAGAATCCCATGCAAGAATTGCTACAAGAACTTTCTAAATTATTGATTGGTAAGAATATAAAGTTGGTTACCGTTGAGTCGTGCACTGGCGGATTAGTAGGCAAAATAATTACCGATCAAGCCGGTAGCTCTGGCTGGTATGAATCTGGTTTTATTACTTACAGTAATGAAGCCAAACATAAATTGGTTGGGGTCGACACACAATTATTGGAGAGCTTCGGCGCTGTTTCAGAGCAAGTAGCTAGCGCTATGGCATTTGGCGCTTGTAAACTATTTCCAAATTGTATCTCACTTAGTATCACCGGTATTGCGGGACCAGGTGGTGGAAGTGATGAAAAACCGGTTGGGCTAGTTTATTTGTCAGTCTGTTATAGTGGACATTCTAAAACAGTTAAATGCCTATTTGACGGGAGTCGTGACGCTGTTCGGCAGTCTGCACTTCAAAAAGGATTAGATTTGCTTAATGACTTTTTAACTAATCTTAATCATGTTTAGCAAATTTCTTTATTATCCAGCGAATAATGGCGACTACCAATAAAGCAAACAGTATGCCGGCCAAATCTGCAACCATATCCCAATAGCTAAAAGCTCTACGAGGAATAACCGATTGTACTAATTCTACCGAAATACCGAGTCCTATCGATACAAGAATAACCCAATAGGTTTTGAATAGCGGAAACGCTAGAGTGGTTGCAAATGCAAACGCGCCAAAACCAATAAAATGGAACACTTTGTCCATATGCCGAAAGTGTGAGTGAACGTGGACGCTCGGCATTAAAGTAACGTAAAGTAAAACCAATGCTATGATTAGCAAAAGAAACTTCCATGTTTTAGATACTTGACGGCCAAAAACAGCGGCCAATAAATTGTTTAATTTCACGTAAATGTTCGATTTCTTGTCGGATTTGAATTATTTAAGCTATTGTAGCAATAGTAATCGTTATATCAAGATTAAACCGGTTTGATTTTTGTAAGAAGGCAAAATATATTCTATAATTTTAGGTAGTATGAACATTGTTTGAAATTTCGATTCTGTTATCATACCGCCCACACAAAAAAGCGTAATAAAATCAATGAGAAAAAGAAATCATCTTAGTCAGTTAGAGTCTGAAAGTATTCAGATATTCAGGGAAGTTGCTGCGGAATTTGATAACCCGGTGATGATGTATTCGATCGGTAAAGATTCTTCGGTTTTATTGCACTTAGCACGTAAAGCATTCTTCCCTGGAAAAATTCCGTTTCCTTTATTGCATGTTGATACTAATTGGAAATTTAAGGAAATGATCGCCTTTAGAGATAAGATGGCAAAAGATCTCGGGTGCGAATTAATCGTCCATAAAAATCCAGAAGGGTTAGAAATGGGCATTAATCCATTTGTTCATGGCAGTTCAAAACACACGGATATTATGAAAACGCAAGGCTTGAAACAAGCTTTAGATCACCATAAATTTGACGCAGCGTTTGGGGGAGCTAGACGCGATGAAGAGAAATCGCGAGCTAAAGAACGTGTTTATTCTTTTCGAGATGCGGGACATCGATGGGATCCTAAAAATCAACGTCCAGAACTTTGGAATATTTATAATGGTCGTGTCGATAAAGGAGAAAGTATTCGAGTATTTCCTTTATCCAACTGGACTGAACTAGATATCTGGCAATATATTTATCAAGAAAACATTGAAATCCCGTCACTTTATTTATCCGCTAAACGTCCCGTTGTTGAGCGTGATGGTGTTTTGATTATGGTTGATGATGATCGTTTCCCCTTAGAAGAGGGTGAAGTTCCTGAGATGAAATCAGTCAGATTTAGAACGCTAGGTTGCTATCCATTAACCGGGGCAGTTGAGTCTGAAGCCTCGACTTTACCTGAAATCATTCAGGAAATGTTGTTAACAAAAACATCGGAAAGACAAGGTCGAATGATTGATAGCGATTCTTCAGGATCGATGGAAAAGAAGAAGATGGAAGGGTATTTTTAAGATAAGCTATTAAAACATTGTTAACATTCAATATGTTAAATAGAAAACCCCAAATGAATTACTTAAATAAATAGAACGTATTTTAGGAGAGACGGTTATGTCGCAAGACAACCTAAAAGAAAATTTGACGTGGCATCAGCACCAAGTCACAAAGGAAGCTAGAGCCGAACAAAAATCGCAAAAGCCATGTGTACTTTGGTTTACCGGTTTAAGTGGTTCAGGTAAGTCTACCATCGCTAATTTATTAGAAAAAAAATTGCACTCAATCAATAAACAAAGTTATTTGCTGGATGGCGATAACGTCCGCCATGGTTTATGCGGTGATTTAGGCTTTTCAGATCGAGATCGTGTTGAAAATATTCGACGTGTTAGTGAATTAGCAAAATTGTTTTTGGATGCAGGATTAATTGTATTAACGGCTTTTATTTCACCATTTAGAACGGATAGAGATTTTGCTCGTGGATTATTAGAAGAAAATGAATTTGTGGAAGTTTTTGTTGATGCGCCTTTATCTGTTTGCGAAGCTAGAGATCCAAAAGGGTTATATAAAAAAGCGAGACGAGGAGAAATCAGCAAATTCACTGGAATTGATTCCGAATATCAGTCTCCAACTAATGCTGAAGTGCGTTTGGATACGGAAAAACATACAGCTGAAGAATGTGTCGATATTTTAATTAAGTATTTAACCGACAATAAATTTTTAAACTAATTCCACAGGTTCTTTTTGCCAAGTAAAAAGACTAACAGATTTCGATAGGATTTTAACGAAATGAGCTCTGAAAGCAAAATATTAGAAACAAAAACATTAGAGTCTGATCTATTAGAGACAGATATCTTAGGCTATTTAAAGCGCCACGAAGAGAAAGATCTCCTTCAGTTTTTAACTTGTGGTTCAGTTGATGATGGAAAAAGCACATTGATTGGACGGCTTTTGCATGATTCCAAAATGATCTTTGAAGATCAGTTAGCTGCCATTGAGCAAGATAGTAAAAAATCCGGGACGCAAGGTGACGAAATTGATCTCGCCTTGCTTGTAGATGGTTTGCAGTCAGAAAGAGAGCAGGGTATTACCATYGATGTWGCTTATCGYTATTTTGCSACAGAAAAAAGAAAGTTTATTATTGCRGATACGCCTGGYCATGAACAATAYACMCGRAATATGGCWACSGGCGCMTCTAATTGTGAYTTRGCGGTTATYTTACTTGATGCAAGAAGTGGGGTAAAAGCGCAAACYAGAAGACAYAGYTATATTGCKTCWTTRTTRGGKATCAAAAATATCATTGTTGCTGTAAACAAAATGGACTTAGTTGATTATAARCAAAGTGTATTYGATGAAGTYAAATCTGAATATTTGGCRTTTAGCGAACAATTAAAYTTYGATGATATWCGAGTTATWCCWCTTTCTGCRTTAAARGGCGAYAACGTTGTTAAYACAACRCCGGARTTAAACTGGTTTCATGGYTCTACTTTYATGTCAGCRYTAGAAGAAACYGTWGTMATTAGRMAYAARSARTCWGGYGGTTTTAGRTTACCYGTGCAGTGGGTYAATAGACCKAATTCRGARTTCAGAGGYTTTAGYGGAAATRTYGTTGGWGGAACKGTMAAGGTYGGAGATGATATTGTTGCATTRCCATCYGGYAAAACWTCAARAATAGCAAAAATAGTCACTTTTGATGGWGATTTAGARAGTGCTGATRATGGTCWAGCGGTTACTTTAACRCTTGARGATGAAATYGATATTAGTCGTGGMGATATGATTTGTCCTATCKATCARCAMGCRCATYTAGGTAGCCTTTTTGATGCTGATATTGTTTGGATGTCCGAAAARGCGTTAATGCCCAATAAGCARTATGAYTTCAARTTTTCTTGTAAATATTGYTCAGGMAGYATTGATGAAGTWTTACATCGAGTTGACATTAACAGTTTAGCSAAAATCGATGCGACTCATCTMGAATTRAATGAAATTGGYCCTTGTCGGGTTAAATTAACTCAACAGGTTGCTTACGATACTTATCAAGAGAATCGTAAAACTGGTGCGTTTATTATTATTGATCGATTAAGTAATATCACTATCGCGGCTGGAATGATTAAGAACGCGGTATCGCAGGAAGACCATGAAGTGAGTCGAAATGATCATTCAGAGTTTGAATTAGAATTTAATGCTTTGGTTAGAAAACACTTTCCCCATTGGGGCGCTGTAGACCTAACAAAAGTATTTAAAAAATAAACCATCTGCAATTTCAGCTTTATCTAAAATTAATACTTTTCAAACGCCCTATTCAAAATAAATCATTTTGAATAGGGCGTTTTTATTTGCTAATTAATTTAAAATTTAGGCCATTAACTCTTCTAAATTTGGCTTTGTCATTGGACTGTAGCTTTTCTTAATATCAATTGCTTCAGTAACGTCAGACGTCACTAACTCATTCTCGCCATAAGTTTTTCGTACAAAACCAAAGTCGATGCTTTTCAATTCTTCTGGGTTTGCTGCTTTGGATGTTGCAGAAAACGATTTTCTTGGTACTGACATTTGTACAATCGTTTGAGATTCAGCTTTAACTTCTACTTTCTCAGGCTCTCTACTTTCTTGAGTAGTTGTTTTAACATCAACTTGAGATGATTCTACTACAACGTCCTTATCAACAGGTTTTTCTGGCAATTTCACTTCGGAAGTTTTTCCTTCCTCTTGAGGCTTTGACTTAGGCGCGCTAGTTTGAGTAGGTTGCGCTTTAACATTCTGTTCTTTTTGTTCCTTCTGATTAATGTCCTGAGAAGGTTTAGGTGTTTCGTGCACTTGAATTTCTGCTGGTTTCTGAGCATTAACTTGAGGTACATTCACATTGTTTTCAACAACGGCTTCTGGCTGAGTTTGATTTCGACGATCTTCACGAGATTTTCTAGGTGCTCTAGGTTTTTGCTCTGCTTGCACATTGCTATCAGATGAATGACCTCTATTTTTATCATGATTTATATTTCGCTCATGGCTGTTATTGCGTTCAGGCCTCTCACTTCTGTTATTTCTGGCGTTTCTCGGATTTCTAGTAGAGCGATTTCCTCGGTTGTCGTTAGCCTTTTTATCATTTTGGGCATTACGATTTTCATTGTTTTGCGATGTACTCTTACTATTAGAATGTTGTTGGCTCTGTTGGTTTGAGCGATTGGCAGTTTTATCTTTATTTTGCTGGTCTTTATTCTGATAGTCGTCACGATGCTTATTGTTTCGATGTCTACTATTTTGATTACGATTTCTTTGATTACGATGTCTATTGTTCGGATTTCGCCCCTTGTAATTACTTCGTTTTTGCTCTTTCTTTTCGTCTTCTTTCGAACCAAATAAAGACGCAAAAATACGTTTGATTAAGCCAGGTTTCTTTTCTACTTTTATTGGCGCCTTTTCAACCGGTTGAGGAGCGGTAGGGATAGGAACATTAGTAACAGCTGCTTGCTCTACAGGTTTGTTTGTCGCTGTTTCACTACTCGTAACGATTTCCAGTTCAGGTTGCTTAGGAACTTTATAGCTTTCAGTTTCCAAAGATTCAGATCGTTTTAATCGTTTGATTTCGTAGTTAGGTGTTTCCATGTAAGGATTTGGAATAATCACTAACTGTGTATTTTGTCTTTTTTCAATAGCTAATACAATTTTACGTTTTTCGTTAAGTAAAAATGTCGCTACTTGAACCGGTAATATTGCTTGAACCAGAGATGTAGAATCTTTAGAAGCTTCTTCTTCTAATAAACGTAATACAGAAAGCGCTAATGATTGAACGCCACGAACAGTACCAGTACCAGAGCAACGAGGGCAAACACCGTGAGCTGATTCACCTAATGATGGTTTTAACCGTTGTCGAGACATTTCCAATAGACCAAATCGAGAAATTTTGCCTACTTGAACACGAGCACGGTCGTGAGTTAGCGCTTTGCGTAATACATTTTCAACTTCACGTTGATGTTTGGAAGCATTCATATCAATGAAATCGATGACAACTAATCCACCCATATCTCTTAAACGAAGTTGTCGTGCTACTTCTACAGCGGCTTCTTTATTGGTATGAAAAGCCGTTTCTTCAATATCTGCACCTTTTGTTGCTCTTGACGAGTTGATATCGATTGAAACTAAGGCTTCTGTTGGATCAATCACGATTGAGCCACCAGATGGCAATCGGACTTCTCTTAAAAAGGCTGTTTCAATTTGATTTTCAATTTGATAACGATTAAATAAAGGCACTTCGCGATCATCATTTAATTTCACTCGATTAAGAAATTCAGGACGGATAAATTCGATCTGCTTTTTGACTTTTTCAAACATATCTTTCTTATCAACGATAATTTCGCCAATATCAGCTCGTAAATAGTCTCTTAACGAGCGAATAACCACATCGCTTTCTTGATGGATTAAAAATGGGGCAGGGCGTGATTCGCCTGCTTTAACGATAGCATCCCAAAGGTTTTGTAAAACTTTCATATCCCACTGTAGTTCTTCAGCTGAGCGTCCAACGCCGGCGGTTCTTACAATACAACCCATGCCCTTAGGGGTTTCAACTTCTCGCATTGCTTGACGTAAATGATCGCGCTCTTCACCTTCAATTCGTCTTGAAATACCGCCCGCTCTAGGATTGTTTGGCATTAAAACTAAATAACAACCGGCAAGACTAATAAATGTCGTTAGTGCCGCACCTTTGTTTCCTCTTTCTTCTTTATCTATCTGAACGATTACTTCTGTTCCTTCAGATATTACTTCTTTTATATTGGGTCTTCCACGAAAGCTTTTATCTTTGAAATATTCTCTAGAAATTTCCTTTAAAGGTAAAAAGCCATGTCGATCCGCGCCATAATCAACGAACGCTGCTTCGAGACTGGGTTCTACACGGGTAATTTTACCTTTATGGATATTAGCTTTCTTTTGTTCTTTGCCGACAAGTTCGATATCTAGATCAAAAAGATTTTGACCATCAACCAACGCAACGCGAATTTCTTCAGCTTGGGTGGAGTTTATTAGCATTCTTTTCATTTTGGTTTATTCTCTTAGTAGCCTTCTTAAATGAAGGTATTAAGACAAATAAAAGTGGAGATAGAGCAGTATAAGTGAAATTGGTGATAGCGCTCTGTATTTAAAGCGATTAAAGAGCAGGTTTAGTCGCCTCTAACTCTCTAATTTTAAAAACAATTTTTGGTAAATCTTACTTGAAATATTTCTATAACGTCAATAATTCATCATTGATTAAGACTTATTCTACTAAGTTAACGATTAACGGACTTAGTGATAGTTTCTTCAAATTCCATAATGAAATCAGAAGGTTACCGGGTACTAATTTGTTTTTATTAGCCTAAAAATGGCTTGCTATCTATTTTCATTTCTTAAACTGCAAACATAGATCGTATTAGTAATGTCTATGTTTAGATTCTTTTTCTCTCACAACTATTTGTCGTTGTAGTTTAATTTTTAATAGTAGAAAGTGTTATATAAAGGTTTGCACTAATCTACTGGTTCATATTCTATAAATAAGTTTTTCTATTCTTATTTGCCATATATTCATCCATATGGCTCATTTCAGTTAATTGTTTGAATTCGTTATTACCCTTGATAAATAAAGAGTCTCGATAAATAAGAGTTAGATGTTAATTGACTCTTAAATTTATCGGAATCAAATATTACCGATATTATAAATCTTGAGTAATATCTGCGTATTTGATTGAATTTATAGCAAATTTGCGAGAAAATCACATAAATCGCTATACACCGTAACTATAGCAATAAAATTAGCTATTTTCAATTATAACTAATTTAAGTTTTTACACGCATTAGAAATTTAACCTTTTGAGAGCAATTATGAGTTATTTAAAGTCTATAAAAGAAAAAGCAATTAAAATTGGCCTATTGATAGTTTTATCCTTGTCATTACAAGTTTGTTCTAATGAATCGACTAACCCGGCAGGATACGACATGAGAAATACGGCTATTCCTGTTACTAATTTAACTACAGGAGGCCAACCATCAAAAAACGATTTAGCAAAAATGGCGAAAAATGGCGTTAAAGTGATCGTTAATCTGCGTACAAAAGGTGAGTTCCGCAAGTTTGATGAAAAAAAGGTGGTTGAATCCTTAGGAATGAAGTACGTCAGTATTCCTATCGGAGATGAAAAGGATTTTAATTTGAACAATGTGAAATTATTAGATGAGGCTTTGGCAGGCTTAAAAAGTCCAGCTGTCGTGCATTGTGCCAGTAGTAATCGAGTCGGAGGTTTGCTAGCTTTGAGAGAAAATTTGATTAAAAATTCAAGCGTTCAAGATTCTATTACTTTTGGTCGTAAGTCGGGTATGGGCAGTAGTGAGAAAACGGTTAAAAAACTGTTCAAGTAGCAAATTCTAAATCGTTTTATTAGTTGATTAAATTTTAGTTGGGATTTCTACGGCTTCATTTGTTTTCGAATAAGTGAGGCTTTTAAGAAGAAAAGAAACCTCTGATTTGTCTTCTTCTTTTTGAGATATTTTTATTGGAAAATAATTCAGTTTAGGACTCAGCCAAATCAAGAATTTGTCACCATTTTTTTTTGTTCTTTCTAATTTAACTGCGTCATAATCACCGAAAGGTGTATTCAGTTTTTCTATTCCTAAAGACTTGTAAATATAACTTTCGCGTTTCCCTTTGTGACTAACCAAAAACTCTAAGGGGATTGTCTCAGACTCATTAGTAGAATTAGACTCTTTGGTTAGACTAGATTCGTTGGTGGGGCTTGATTCTTTGGTGGGACTGGAGTTTTTACTATTGAATAAATTCTGTCTTAATTGAATGGTGTGAGACATTCGATCAAATACTTGTTGTTCTAAAGGGATTTGCCACGAGCGCTTTTTATAAAGACCTGTTTCAACTTTATTCTTCCAATCAAAGATTTGCTCAATTACTTTATCTTTTTTAAAGGTGATTTCTGTTTTTGAATAAAATCGTTGGGTATACAAAACTTGGTTATTGAAGGCAAACTCTGAAAATTCATTGGATCTTATTTTGAAGAAGAACTTTTTTAATCGTGCACTCATTTCTAATTTCCAAAGATCATTATCAAACGTTAGCGTCTCATTCGCAGTTCCAACTAGATCATCGTCATAATAAACTTGGTAGATTGCTGAGTATTCGGTTAAGAAATCCCAAGGGTTGTTAGGAATTAGCTTTGCATTGGTATCAATAATATCTTCATTTGTTTTTTTTATTTCATTTTTTGAAAAAGAAACCAATGAAAATACAGAAAGTACTGACAATAATACGATTGTTTTATAGGTGTTTAGATGTGAGTTGCATTTAAAAATAATAGAGAGCCTTTAATTAGACTTAACCGTTTAATATTAGTGGAAAAACGAGACTGTTGTTATTGTATTTAACACCATTTTCAAACTGAGTGATTTTTCCTTGCAAAAACAGTTCGATTACCCAAGGGTAAAGCTTATATTCGAGCAATTGAACTCTAAGAGCTAATTGTTTAGATGATTCATTTTCAACAAGGTTCAACTCAGCTTGAGCAATTAAAGGACCGCCATCTAGCTCTTCTGTTACAAAATGGACGCTTGTGCCATGCTTGAGATCTCTATTTTCAATCACTCTGGCATGTGTATATAATCCAGGATATTTAGGTAGGAGAGAAGGGTGAATGTTGATGAGCCGACCGCTGAAAACTTTGACAAAATCAGCGCTAAGTATTCTCATAAACCCCGCTAAAACAACTAACGCAGGATTGTAACTTTCAATTTCCTCAGCGAGTTTTTGGTCAAACCTTTCACGCGAGTTAAAATCTTTTGGATTGATAAAAATAGCATCAATAGAATGTTTCTTTGCTCGTTCTAACCCAAAGGCTGATGCATTATTACTGATCACTGCGATAACGGAACCTAGCTCCACTTTACCTTCTAAACTATCAATAATTGCCTGCAGGTTAGAGCCATTACCACTGACTAATACAACAATGTTTTTCGGCTTTGTTTGTTTAACATTCATATGACTGTATTATATTGCAATTCAATTGAATTAATAAAAGCTAACTTGTTGACCATCTGTTTGTTCTTTTATTTGTCCAATATGCCAAGCATTTTCACCTAACTTTTTGAGTAAGTTAATCGCCTTATCTAGTTCATCTTCACCGACAACTAATACCATGCCAACGCCACAGTTAAATGTCCGATACATTTCCATTTGCTTGACGTTACCTTTTTCTTGAAGCCAGTTAAAAATTGCTGGGGTTTGCCAACTTGACTGGTTGATATGGGCACAAGCATTTTCAGGAATAACTCGTGGGATATTTTCTAATAATCCACCGCCGGTAATATGTGATAGTGCTTTAAGTTCGACGTTTTTAATGAGTTCTAAAATGGATTTAACGTAAATTTTAGTTGGTTCTAAAAGAGTGTCGGCGAGCGTTCTTCCCTCGAAATCATCATCTAGACTGGCGCCACTCACTTCTATTATCTTTCTGATTAGTGAATAGCCATTTGAATGAGGCCCACTTGATGCTAAGCCAATTAATTGGTCACCGGCTTTGACTTTTGTGCCGTCAATGACTTTGCTTTTTTCGACAATACCGACACAAAAACCCGCCAAATCATAATCTTCACCTTCATACATTCCCGGCATTTCAGCGGTTTCGCCTCCAATTAATGAACAATTAGAGAGTTTACACCCTTCGCCAATGCCCGTAATAACGCTCATCGCAACATCAATATCTAATTTTCCGGTTGCGTAATAATCTAAAAAGAATAAAGGTTCAGCTCCTTGTACTATGAGATCGTTAACGCACATAGCGACTAGATCAATACCCACTTTGTCATGAATACCCGCATCAATAGCTAGTCGAAGCTTGGTTCCGACGCCATCGGTACCGGAAACTAATACGGGTTCTTTAAAACCAGTGGGTAAAGCAAACATTGCACCAAATCCACCGATATTAGAGGTGACTTCTGGTCTTTTGGTCGATTTAGCTACGCTTTTTATGCGTTCGACTAGTTGATTGCCTGCTTCAATATCAACACCCGCATCTTTGTAGCTTAGTGAAGGTTGCTCAGTATTAGACATAAGAATTCCTGTAATGGTTGTTTCTGTAGAACATAATCGGTGCTTTGTCTAAATAACCATCGATTTTAAGCGCGGTATTCTATCACGAATATTTATCATCGTTAGTATCTAGGAAGTGTTTTTATAGGAATTAGATCAGTAAAACGCTAATTCCCGTAATCAAGACAATACCAATAATATTGAGTGCAAATCCTGTTTTAACCATTTGTTGTATATTGACCTGTTCACTTCCGTAAACTATGGCATTGGGAGCCGTTGCAACGGGTAGCATAAACGCACAACTTGCGCTCATCGCTGCTGGTACCATCAGAATTGCGGGGTCAATTTCTGCGGTTAATGCTGCAGCCGCCAATATTGGCATTAATAGCGCAGTCGTTGCGGTATTGCTGGTCATTTCTGTCATAAATGTGACGATTAGTGCGATAAGAGCAGTTAGAACAATTACCGGAAGCAATACGAAACTAGTTAGATATTCGCCAAGAATTTGACTTAGTCCGCTGGCACCAAAAGCTTTAGCAATACAAATACCACCAGCAAACAATAGTAGAACGCCCCAAGGGATACGGTTTGCATGCTCCCAGTTAAGTAAACGTCCCGTCTGCCTGTCTGTACTATTCTTCATACCATCAGGGATAATGAAAAGAGCAATACAAGCAAGCAGTGCGATACTGGCATCGTTTGCGCTAGTAAACGCGGTTAATTCACTCCAGCCACCAAAAGGCGCTTTTCGAGTAATCCACAATGTTGCAGTAATTAAAAATACGATTAATACTCGTTTTTCAATACTTGTCCATTCGCCGGTAGTCGGAACGCTAATTTTAGCATTTAGACTCAGATTTTTAGTGATCCAAAGCATGGCTATAGGAATGAAAATAACCACTAACGGTACACCCCATTTCATCCAATCAATAAAGCCAAGCTCTTGCCCTGTTGCTTCAGCATAAGTTGACATAAATAGTGCGTTAGGAGGTGTGCCTATGGGGGTTCCGATACCGCCGATACTGGCGGAGTAAGCAATTCCAAGTAAAAGGGCAACTGTAAGTTTTTTATCATTACTCGATTCAACCGTGGCTAATGCGACGGGTAGTAACATGAGAGTTGTGGCGGTATTAGAAATCCACATGCTTAATAACGCGGAAGCAATCATAAATCCAAATATTAGGCGTCTAGGAGAGTCGCCACCGACTAAATTAACCATTAATAACGCAATTCTTTTGTGTGCACCAGAGTAAGACATCGATTGAGACAGAATAAATCCACCCAATAACAGTAGGATTAGAGGATGTCCGTAGGCTTGCGCTATTTCAGAACTGGTTAAAACGCCCGTTAGGTTAAAAACAACTAGCGGGATTAAAGAAGTGACAGGAATCGGGATCGGTTCAAAGACCCACCACAGTGCGCAAAGTAGCGTGGTGGTCGCAACAATTATCACCGAGGATTCAACGTTTAAACTTTTCATTAATATAAATAATGCAAAGGAAAGCAGAGGCGCTCCCCATAAAACAACATTTTTTACCATCGAATCACTCTCTTTTATCTCTTACCGCAATGGGCTTAAAAACATTGAATTTTATTGCCGTTTGAAATTGTTAGTCTACACTTATACTAAGTAGGTGTACGTTAGGTGTGTTTAATAATTTACGTGATTATAAACCTAGATTAAAAGAATAACAGATATAGAAGAGAAACACATAATGTGGGGAAAAGAATGCAGGTAGAAGAATGGAAGTAGAAGAACTTGGTTTAGCGGTTGGTGATAAAATGCAGATCCAGATTGGCGATAACGTTGACCAACGTTTCCCCGTGTCTTTTATTGGCATTCAACCGAAAGGTAGTGTCATTATTTCGGCACCCAAAACCGGTAAAGATAAAATTCTATTTTTACGCGAAGGGCAAAATGTCACTTTGCGTTTTATGGTAAAAAATGTGGTTTCTGGGTTTTCTACGAGAGTCAAATTAACTCGTGGTCAGCCTTACCCTTATTTGCATTTAGATATTCCTAGTGATATTCAAACAGTTGAAGTAAGAAAGGAGGTTCGGGTAGAAACGGATATTAGTGCAACGATTATCAATAAAACGCATGAATCGCCAGCATTGACGACTCGAGTGCTTAATATGAGTTGTTCTGGTATGAGAATTATTTCCACTACAAAAATTGCAAAACTCAATAATAAAGTGAACATCACTATGCCTCTCATCATTCATGATGTTGAACGATTAGTGACGATGGATTGTGATGTAAGTTATGTAAAAGACGATGAAGAGCCAGAAAATGTATATGGTCTCAATATTGACGATATTGATGATGACGACGAATTAGTTCTTAGGGGCTATATTTATCAAGAATTGTTACGTGGACTCCATATGATTTAGTTTCCAACTCAAATTGAAGCTAAAGTAAAAGTTAAAGATGATTTTAAAATACCTAATTCAACAACCTCAGATTAAATAAACTAGGCAATCAATGAGCGCCCCTGGTGTTGAACTAAACTACGATTCCCTTCACTATTGTATAAATTGTTGTCTGGATCAAAGCCTTTTATTAGATTGAATGTTCTCTTAGTCGACGTTGTTATTAGCTGTACAATTTTCGAGTTCACTTCATTTTTAAAATTGCACTCACCGACCAACTCAATTAATTCTTCCCAACTGGTTTTTAACTCGACATTATTTAGGCAAAAAACGCGCGCTTTATTTAGTTTACCAAGAGCTGACTCTTTTATAGGTGTGATTTTACTGTTAGATAATTGACCATCAAACTCTTGCTGAGAGACTGCTTGTGACGGAATCGGTTGCTCATTAATTTGATTAACCAAAATATTTTTTTCAGAAACCAATTTCTCTAAACTCGTATAGTCTCTTTTTTCCAAGGCCTTTTGCTCATTTTCTAAAATATCATTCAGTTGTTGGTATGACGCTAACCAAAGATTGATGAATGTTTTAAACTCTTGTATTTTATTCATTATGGTATCCTGATGTTTTTATTGTTCAATTATTTGTATTGAAAGCTAGCAAAAAATAACAATCTATTAATGTAAACCTAAGTCTAATAAGCTGATTCAAAATCTAATAGTTTATTGGCAACTTGTACGTATTCTATTTCGTATTTTCCGTTACTTAGTTTTTCCTTAATTGGAGAAACTCGATCGGGATCTAACGCAGGTGCCGTCTTCATTTGATTCACCAGTCGACTAATTTGGCCTGCAAGACCAGTTAATTCAACGGAATCTTCATCTGAGCTGGAAATGCTAGCGCTTTTGTCTTTTGCGCTGCTTTTTTTCGCACTAGACGATTTTTTCGTACTTGAGGCGCTGCCTAGCAATATTTTTGCTTGACCTGCATCTATATTTCTAACGTCAATTACCATTTAAATAGTTTTCCAAAATTGTTTTAGTCTTAATTCGTATCTTTCATCCAAGTCGTAAAATAACAAAGGTGTCTTCGACTAGTTTCTTAGGTCAGTTTGCTAATAGAACTTGTGCTTTATTTCTGCCGACAACCGTACCGTCAAATATACGTCGAGATTTAAAGTTTCTTAATCTAACGGTTTCTCCAACCGAGGCATCGGCTAACGCTTCCGCTTCTAAGTTGATACTAAAATACTTAGAGCCTGCGCTTACGCTAACTTTATGACCTTTGCAAATCATACAAATATTATTCATATAAATGATCGAACCGGCTCGGATAAACCTTCGAGCGCTGGTCATCACTACTTGGCTATTATCGATTGCCGGTTGTTTTCTAAAATTATTGACCTGTACTCGTTTATAGCTAAGATCTTGTAACGATATAAGCTTTCCTTTTGCCAGAGAATTGCTCGCTATAACCACGGTCTGAAAATGATATTTAGAAGCTGAGATAAAAATTTTCCACGGCACTGGACCATTACAGCTTACACCAATATTTATTTTTCCATATGATTTAGAACCTTGTGGTAAAAATGCTAATAATGGTTGTTCGCATTTTTTTAATTTTAACCTTGGATCTAAACGACCAATATTGAGCTCTACGTCACTTGTATCGGCAGAGTTTGTCATTTCCTCAAGGAAAATCTTTGCCGTATTTCTAATGTTGGCTAGATTTTCATATTGTGCAATACCATTTGCAATTGCAAAGTTAGTAGATAGGATTGATGACACAATAATCATCAATGAAATGCCTGAAATTGCTGGGTTAACTGTCCGCTGGATTGTTTTTACAATAAAATTCATCTTTGTCCTACGTCCTCTATTATCTTTACTATACTTAATGCAATTGGTGGTCTGGTTGTAACCTATTTGCTTGGTCAGACTAGTTATCTAGATTTCTTACCTAAGCTATATACGAAGATCTAGCAACTAATATGCCAGAACAGAAAAGAGGGTGTGAAAATGTCTAGTATTCTCGATACCGTTAATCAAAGAACTCAAATGGTGGGACAGAATCGACTTGAGCTTTTAATGTTTAGGTTAGCTGGAAAACAGCTGTACGGGATTAATGTGTTTAAAGTACGAGAAGTGATTCAATGTCCAAAACTAACCACTATGCCTCAATGTCATCCAGTTGTAAGAGGTATTGCGCAAATAAGAGGTAAGGCTATTTCTGTCATTGATTTAAGTATGGCTGTTGGCGGTCCTTCTTTAGGCGATGTAGAAACATGTTTTGTCATTATTGCTGAATATAATCGTCGAGTACAAGGGTTTTTGGTTAACTCGGTTGAAAGAATCGTTAATATGAATTGGAGTGAGATTCATCCACCGCCTCCAGGCTCAGGTGATAGCCATTATTTAACAGCGGTCACAAATATCGATAATAAACTAGTAGAGATCATCGATGTAGAGAAGGTATTGTCTGAAATAACGCCCAATAACCAGACCGTAAGTGAGGAAATTATTGAACAAACTCAGGGCATTGCACCAAAAGATAAGTTATTGCTAATTGCTGATGATTCATCTGTCGCCCGTAGTCAAGTGAGACGAACCGTCGAACAGTTGGGTTTTGTAACTAAAATTTTTAAAGACGGACAAGAGTGCTTGAACTATTTAGAAGATCTTGTCGCCGATGGCAAAAATGTCGACGATGAAGTGCTTATGCTTATATCTGATATTGAAATGCCTGAGATGGATGGATATACGTTAACCTCCGAAATTCGTAGCAATGACAAACTAAAAGGCATGTTTGTAATGTTACATACATCGCTAAGTGGAGTGTTTAATGAAGCGATGGTCGAGAAGGTTGGTGCAAATGATTTCATACCTAAATTTAACCCTGATGAACTGGCTAAAGCGGTTCAAAGGCGAATGGATTTGGACGATTAATAAAAATGGCTTTTAACTAAATTTACTAGATCACAAGACGGAACAGTATTATTTATGGAAATTTCTGCCTCTGATTATGATAGGTTTAAAAATCTTTTAGAGCGTAAAAGCGGAATTTTGCTAGGCGATAGTAAGCAATACTTAGTATCAAGTAGGCTCGCTAATTTCTTAAAGGAATCTAATATATCTTCTTTAGCGGATTTGTTGGATCAAATAGAGCGACCTTCCAATAGCCAGCTCTTACAAAAAGTCATTGATCGAATGACAACCAATGAAACCTTATGGTTTCGAGATAGTTATCCTTTTGAATATATGAAAAAAACGCTAATCCCAGAGTTTAGCAAAAAAGGATCGTTTAAAATTTGGTGTGCAGCTTGCTCTTCCGGGCAAGAACCCTTTTCCTTAGCTATGTTACTAGACGAGTCGGGAACATTTCATAATGGCAATATTATAGCGACTGATTTGTCGAGCCGAATATTAGACAAAGCGGAACAAGGCATATATCAAGATATCGAATTAAAAAGGGGATTACCTCAAGATAAATTAAAAAAATATTTTGACTCAGTTGATTCCAATAACTGGCAAATTAAATCTAAATTGCGCAATAAAATCCGTTATCAATCAATGAACTTGTTGAATGCTCCTTTTAATTTAGGGAAATTTGAAATTATCTTTTGTAGAAATGTTCTCATTTATTTCTCTCAAGAAAATAAAACCAAAGTATTAAATGGATTAATTGACAGTTTAAAGCCTGGAGGGTACTTGTTTCTGGGCGCTTCAGAATCACTTACCAGAGACTGTAAAAAAATGGATATGATTCGATGTAATCCAGGTCTGGTTTATCAAAAGCCTATTTAGCTATTATATAAAGTTAATCTAAAACAGATTAATCTATCGCTCTGAACAGCACCCTTTTATTTTAAACTATTACTACCTGTGGTAATTCTTTGCGGTAATGGCTTGCCGTTATTCTTATTTTGTATGAAAGATAATTCCTAAATTCATCTTTCACTTAGCTACAACCTCAACAATCTCAACCTTTAGCAATATTTTATTCAATTGGCACATGAATTGCATTTTTGATTTTAATCGGCTGTTTTAGTCGAGATAGAATTTAAATATTTAAACTTTTAATGTAGCGAAAAAATATGGCAATTAACTTTAATAATGCATTAGGCATACATGAATCTGCATTGCACTTGAAAGCAGTGCGAGCAGAAGTGCTTGCTAATAATTTAGCTAATGCTGATACACCAAATTTTAAGGCAAGAGACATTGATTTTCATCAAGCACTAATTAATCAACAATCTAAAATGAATTCCAGCTTACATAAGACTCATTTTAATCATATTGATTCTAAGGTCGGTGGCGAAATTCCAGGACTCTCTTATCGAATACCATTGCAACCTGACACAGGTGATGGTAATACGGTTGAAGCTCAAATTGAACAAACTAAATTTGCCGAAAATGCTATGCAGTACCAAGCCAGTTTAACCTTCTTAACTGGTCGTATTAAAGGTTTACTTAGCGCTATTAAAGGCGAATAGGATAGGGGAATTATATGAGTTTATATGACATTTTTAATGTAAGCGGTTCCGCTATGTCAGCTCAGACGGTGCGTCTAAATACAACGGCTAGTAACATTGCGAATGCTGATAGTGTGGCAAGCAGTAGTGGTGAAGCTTACAAAGCGCGCCATCCCGTATTTTCAACTGTTCTAAGAAATGCAGGACAAGTTTCAGCAGGTGTGAAAGTTGTTGGTATCGTCGAGAGTCGTGCCGCGCCTATCGCTAGATATGAGCCAAACAATCCTTTAGCCGATAAAGGCGGATATGTTTACGCCCCGAACGTTAGTTTAGTCGAGGAAATGGCTAATATGATTTCGGCTTCACGCTCATACCAATCAAATGTACAGGTTGCCAATATGACTAAAAACCTCATTAGTCGAACCTTAACGCTTGGTCAATAGCAAACTAATCAGTWWKWAAAAWATATTTTRYYARCASAAATTTAATTTAAACGTTYGATCATTTTAAAAGAGAGNAAGACMATGCCGATTACAACAGATGTAGTTGATAACATTTACACTAACATTGGTTTAACTGCGCCACCTAGTGATGACAATGCATTTAAAAAGGAATTAGGGCAGTCTGATTTTCTTGCTTTGTTGACAGTGCAGTTAGCCAATCAAGATCCTTTAGCACCAACTGATAGTAAAGAATTTATCACCCAGATGTCTCAATTTGCAAGTCTAGATAGCTTGCAATCATTAGATAATAAGTTTGGAAGTTTGGCAGATTCTTTAACTTCTAATCAGGCTCTGCAAGCTTCATCTTTAGTGGGACGACAAGTACTGATCCCATCAACCGTTGCATTTATGCATGAAGAAGGGGGAATGTCTGGACAAATTAATTTACCTACTCATGCAAATAATTTGAGATTTGAGATACGAAATGCTAACGGTGAAGTTGTCCGTCGAGTTGATGTTGGTGATAGAGATGCGGGTGACATTGAATTCTTTTGGGATGGTAAAAATGAAGATGGCGAATTTTTAGCGGAAGGTCAATATGAAATCGTCGCGTTCGCAAGTGTGAACGGGCAGGCGGAACAAATTCCAACATCGATCAGAGCACAAGTTCAAAGTGTCAATTTAGGCAGTGGTTTTGGCGGTATCGTTTTAAACCTTACAGGGCTAGGACAAATTAATTTTAATGAAGTAAAAGCAATAGGCTAATAGGAGAAATAAACAATGTCATTTAATACAGCACTCAGTGGTTTAAATGCAGCGCAAGCAGCGCTTAATATTACCAGCAATAATATTGCCAATGTCAGTACAACGGGATTTAAAGGTTCTAGAGCCGAATTTGCTGATATTTATGCAAGCTCTGCGTTCGGATCTTCGAATACTGCGATAGGTAGCGGCACGTTACTAGCCAATGTTGCCCAACAATTTGGACAAGGTATWTTAGAGTTYACATCGAAYACTYTRGATTTAGCGATATCMGGYGAAGGTTTTTTTATACTTKCTSCAAGTGAAGGAAATTCYAATAATTTATTCACTCGTAATGGTGAGTTTGGTGTCGACAATAATGGTTTTGTTGTCAATAATGCTGGTTCAAGATTACAAGTTTTCCAAGTGAATGCAGATGGAACGGCGGCAGCTACAAGTTTATCTAATACGATTCCATTACAACTGCCACAAACCGCTGGTGTACCGACTCCAACAACGTTAGTCAATATAGGTGTTAACTTACCTGCCGACGCAGCTGTATTAGACCCAGCACTATTTAATCCAGCGTTAACATCAAGCTATACTAACGCAACGTCAGCAACCGTTTTTGATTCGTTAGGCGAAAGTCATGTTGTCACAGCTTATTATATTAAAACGGGCCCTAACGAATGGGGTACTTATTACAACACTACCGATAATACTGGTGCAGTTTTACCTGTAGATGTTGCCGGAGGAACTGCGGGTGCGGGTGGACAACTTTTCCATACTATGACTTATAACAATTCAGGTGTTTTACAATCAACATTACCCGATCCAGTGGTAACAACCGCAGTAGATTTTGGTAACGGTTCAGCGGCAACCGGTACGTTAACATTTGAGTACTTGAACAATAATACTACTCAGTTTTCATCGCCATTTACCGTTAACACCCTTGAACAAAATGGATTTCCTATTGGCCGTTTAACTGGTGTGGATATATCAGATTCAGGCGTTATTAGAGCAAATTTTAGTAATGGGCAATCAACAGCATTAGGGAAAATTGCGTTAGCTAGATTCCAAAATGCGCAAGGTCTAACTCAAAAGGGTAATAACGCTTGGGAAGACAATACAGATTCTGGCACGCCTCTAGTTGGAGAAGCGGTAACGTCAAGTTTTGGTAATATTCGATCAGGCGCGCTGGAAACTTCCAATGTTGATTTAACCGGTGAATTGATTAATTTAATCGCTGCACAAAGAAATTTCCAAGCAAATGCTAAATCGATCGAAACAGAAAACACAGTCACTCAAGCAATCATTAATATTCGATAACATATGGTTTAGAGGAGCGGGTGTAGATGTCAGAGTCTTCACCTTAAACCTTAAACCCTAAACTGGTTTCAATATGGATAAGTTACTTTACATAGCAATGACTGGAGCAAGAGAAACTACTTTTGCTCAAGCAACTTCTGCACATAATCTTGCGAATGCTTCAACTACAGGTTTTAAAGCCGATCTCGCTCAATTTAGAGCGATGCCAGCTTATGGTAACGGATTGCCTTCCCGTGTTTTTGCAATGAGCGAACGTCCTGGATTTCGATTGGATAGTGGAAATGTGATTACCACAGGTAATGATTTGGATATTGCTATTAGAGGTGAAGGTTGGTTAGTTGTACAAGGAAAAGATGGTGAAGAGTTATTAAGTCGTCGCGGTGATTTAAAAGTTGGTGCCAATGGAAATTTAACCAATGGCTTGAATCAACCCATAATGGGGGCTGGTGGACCTATTACAATTCCGCCCTATGAAAAGTTGGATATTGCAACGGATGGAACTATTTCCATTAGACCCGTTGGAGCTCAGCCGAGTGAAACGGCAATCATTGACCGAATTAAACTGGTTAATCCGGAATCATCTAGTTTATCAAAAAATAAGCAAGGACTGTTTACTAGCTCTGAAACCGATGTTTTCGAAAGTGATATCAATGTAAAGATACATACGCGAATGCTTGAGTCTAGCAATGTAAGCGTGGTTGAAGAATTAACCAAGATGATCCAACTATCAAGACAATTTGAAGTGCAAGTGAAATTAATGTCCGGCGTACAAGAAAGAGGTCACGCGTTGGATCAATTATTGCAACCTTAATTTAGATTGGTAACAACAGTACATTTATGAAAGCGAGCGGGAGAAAAATATGCATCCAGCACTTTGGATAGCCAAAACAGGTTTAGAAGCACAAACTAAAAATTTGGCAGTCATATCAAATAATTTGGCGAATGCTGGCACTGTCGGTTTCAAACGAGACAGAGTTGTTTTTGAAGATCTTTTTTATCAAAATATAAGGCAGTCTGGTGCGCAGTCATCCGCAGATACTCAATTACCTTCTGGTCTACAAATTGGAACCGGTACTAAAGTAGTAGCGACTCAAAAGCAACACCAACAGGGCGGTTTTCAAACCTCTAGTAGTCAGCTTGATATGGCAATCCAAGGCAACGGTTTTTTTCAAATCACTATGCCGGATGGAACAACAAGTTATACACGGGCCGGTAACTTCGCACTAGATAATGCCGGACAAATTGTGACTGCTGGCAGTGGTTACGTTTTACAACCGGCAATCACAATACCGTCGAACACCACTAGTCTTGATATTGCCATTGATGGCACGGTCACTGTTCAAGAACAAGGTACGGCTGCTCCAACAAATTTAGGAACAATCAATATTGCAACCTTTGTAAATCCTGCTGGTTTGCAAGCCGTAGGTGAAAATCTATTTGTTGAAACCGGAAGTAGTGGCACGCCAGTTGTTGGTACGCCAGGTTTAGATGGTGTCGGTCAATTGAGAGGAGGGCAGTTAGAAACGTCAAATGTTTCAAGTGTTGAAGAACTGATTGCTTTAATTGAAACCCAACGAACTTATGAAACAAATGCCAAAGTTCTATCGGCAGTTGATAAGATGTTGCAATTTATTAATCAAACGCTTTAATTTTAAGAGTGATATTTATGCGGTTTTTACAAATAATAATTTTTTCTTTTTGTTGCTTTGGTTGTACGACTATTTATCAAGATGCAAAAATGGATGATCCTAATTGGGCTCCGAGCTTTCCCGAAGAAGAATCAAAAATCAATTCTAATCCGGGTGCTATTTATAATATTGCTTCAGCGCAAATGATATTTGAAGATAAAAAAGCATTGCGAGTTGGTGATATTATCACTGTTGTGTTGAAGGAAAATACCAATGCATCAAAAAATGCTGATACTGAATATAAGAAAGATACCAGCGTCAATATTTTACCGCTCCCTTATAACTTATTTGGCAATCAAACTACCATCGATCCCGGGATAGGCATTCCGAGCTTAAACGTCAACTATACAGGTGCAAATAGCTTTAAAGCAGAAACGGATACAAAACAAAGTAACCTTCTTCAAGGAACTATTACTGTAACTGTTCAAAAAGTTTATATGAATGGAAATCTAGCCATCAAAGGTGAGAAATGGATTTCACTCAATCAAGGTGATGAATTCATTCGCATTTCAGGTTTAATCAGACCTCAGGACATTGATAAAGATAATCAAGTTCAATCAACTAAAGTGGCTAATGCGCGAATATATTATGGTGGAACGGGGCCGTTGGCGGAAGTTAATGAAGAAGGTTGGTTGACTCGTTTCTTTAATAGTGGTTGGTGGCCTTTCTAAGGAAAAAATATGTTAATTAAAAAACAAATCGTCTATTCCATTGTTCTCGTTTGTGTGTTTTTCTCAAGCATCTCTAACGCTGAGCGTATAAAAGATATCACCAGCGTGAGTGGAGTCAGAGAAAATCAGTTGATTGGATATGGTTTAGTGGTAGGTCTTGATGGAACCGGTGAAAAAACAAAATATACTGAGCAAACTTTTAGAACCATGWTAGCAAGGTTTGGTATTAACGTTCCAGCGGGTGGACAATTGAAATTGAAAAATACTGCGGCGGTAGCAATTCATTCATCGTTGCCAGCATTTGCAAAAACAGGCCAAACTTTAGATGTCACTGTGAGTAGTATTGGTGAAGCTAAAAGCCTAAGAGGTGGAACTCTACTAATGACACCGTTAAAAGGTGTTAACGGAAAAACCTATGCCATTGCTCAAGGTAATTTAATTGTTGGAGGCTTTGGAATACAAGGTAGAGACGGCTCATCGATTTCATTAAATGTACCTACTGTAGGAAGAATTCCAAATGGAGCAACAGTTGAACAAACGGTACCGAGTCCTTTTTTAACCGATGAATATATTGTTTTTAATTTGAATCAACCTGATTTCACCACTGCTGTGAACTTAGCCAAGACCATCAATCGATTAGTTGGCTCAGAGACGGCTAAGCCAATGGATTCAACTAGTATCAAAGTATCAGCCCCTAGAGATAGCGCGCAGAGAATTAGTTATCTTTCGGTATTAGAAAATTTGCAGGTAAAACCTGCGGAAGCTAAAGCTAGAATCGTTGTTAATTCAAGAACCGGAACCATTGTCATTGGTAAAAACATACGCTTGAGTGAAGCCGCCATTGCGCATGGTAGTTTAATTATTAAAATCAAAGAAAGATTGGATGTCAGCCAACCAGCACCATTTTCAGAACAAGGTACTACGGAAATTACAAAGGACAGTCAAATTGATATTACTCAAACAGACAGTCGAATGTTCCATTTTCAACCAGGCGCTACTTTACAAGAATTAGTTGAAGCGGTAAATGCCGTTGGAGCGGCACCTGGTGATGTAATGGCAATATTAGAAGCACTAAAAATTGCAGGCGCATTAAGTGGTGAGTTGATCGTCATTTAGTTGATAATTACACAAAACAAATTATGAATATTTTTACTCAAACAGAACAAATTTCACCCAGTATCTACTCGGATAATTCGAGTCTCGATCGTATCCGTCAAAAAGGACTAACGGATACACCCGCCGCGATTAAAGCAGCAGCAAAAGAATTTGAATCGTTTTTTATGAATATGATGCTTAAATCTATGCGTCAGGCGAGTGAAGTGATGGGCGAGGACTCAATGTTCTCAAGCCCTCAAGAAAAAATGTTTGTAGGAATGTTAGACGAGCAGATGTCGGTAGAGCTTTCACAAAAAGGATCGTTAGGCATTGCAGATTTAATTACGAGAAATTTAACGCCAAAAACTTCTCTAGGGTTTGACCTTTCTGCAAATAGAGCGATTCAAAACGCACAGGTTAAAAATAGTCCAAGTGTTAATGATGCCATTTTATCAGAAATAATCCCGAAGAAAAGTCCGGTTGTAGATGGACTTATTACAAAGATACTAAATGTTAAAAAAATAGATTTGAATCAACATCAAACAAACAAGGTTATTGAACTAGACGAAACAGTCAATATTGCACCAACTAAAAGTTCAATGTTCGATTCTATCTCTAGCTTTGTCGATCAGCTAATGCCTCTAGCGCAAAAAGCCGCTAGTAAAATAGGTCTAGATCCAAAAATATTGTTAGCTCAAGCTGCTTTGGAAACGGGATGGGGGAAGCACGTGATCCATGACTCAGAAGGTAAGCCCAGTTTCAATTTGTTTGGTATTAAAGATTCTAAGAGTTGGCAAGGTGAGTCTGTACAAATAAACACGCTAGAAGTCGAGTCTGGTGAATTGGTAAAACGCAAGGCAGATTTTCGTTCATATTCTAGCTTTGAAAAATCGTTTGAAGATTTCATTTCATTTATATCAGAAAACCCTCGTTATGAAAAAGCGATTGAGTTTGTAGATGACGCTAAACAGTTTATCCGATCGATTCAGGACGCGGGTTATGCAACCGATCCTCAATATGCAAATAAAATTATTAATATATTTAATAGAAATTTAACAAAATAGTTTAGACAAAAGAACCTCTCACGGAGAGAACAATGCCAAATATATTTGGAATTAGTGTCGGTGGATTGTTAAGTAATCAAGCCGCTTTAAATACAACTGCACATAATATCGCCAACGCTAATACTGAGGGCTATAGTCGTCAGCGTGTTGATCTTACACCAAGTAATCCACAGTTTATTGGTGGTAATTATTTTGGTTCGGGGGTTGAAGTTTCTCAAGTTAGAAGAATTTTTGAACAAACTCATCAATTAGAAATCCAATCTGCGACCGCAAATTTTATGCGATTAGATACCTATCTGTCTCAAGCTGGTAGAGTTGATGGGATGTTAGCTGATAGTGAAAATGGCATTAACAATGCAATACAGAATTTTTTTACAGCTATACAAAGTGTATCTAACGATCCAGCCTCTATTGCGGCGAGACAAGTTATGCTAGATCAAGCAGGTGGCCTAATCTCCCGGTTTGATTCTATACACTCTCAATTAGAAGCTCAGACAACCCAAGTGAATGCGAGCATTGATTCAGTAGCAAAAGAGATTACCGCTCTTGGTCAATCTATTGCTGAATTTAATCAACAAATAGCGGGTTCAGGCGGCAGACCTCCACCCGATTTGCTAGACCAAAGAGATCTTGCTGTTACACGACTAAGTGAGTTAGTCGCTGTACAAACTACCACGCAAGCCGATGGAAGTTTAAATGTTTTTATTGGCACGGGTCAATCATTAGTTGTAGGTGCTCTGGCTACTGAATTAGTTGCTTCTCTCGATCCGCAAGATCCTCGTTCGATGCGTTTATTTTTGAAAACCAATACTGCCAATATAGATATTACTGAAAATATTAGTGGTGGTCAGATAGGCGGTTTGAGGGATGTTGTTGCTGAAATTATTGAACCTGCTTTTAATACTTTAGGACGAGTGGCGATAGCGATATCTGATGCGTTAAATCAGCAAAGTCAATTAGGACTAGATCTCAATAATGATCTTGGAAATTTATTGTTTACAGATATTAATGATCCTACTATTGCTAATTCTCGTGTAACGAATAGTACAAACAATACCGGCACTTCTTCGATTAGTTTGAATATAGATGATCCTTCGCTTTTGACGGATTCAAATTACACACTATTTTTTCAAGGGGGGAATTATCAATTAATTGATCAGACAACTAATTCAACGATTGCAACTTTTGCACCTCCGGGATCTATTCCGGGAAGCGTTGCGGTTCCTTCAATTGGAGTTACGATTAATTTCAATTCTGGAGCATCCTCAGCCGGTGATAGTTTTGAAATACAACCGGCGCGTAATTTTTCTAGAGATATTTCGCTTGGTATTACCTCTGCTGAACAGATTGCAGCAGCATCTCCAATAAGAGCAAATTTATCTCAATCTAACATTGGTAGTGGCGAAATAATTTCAACACGGGTGAGTGATACAACAACGGCGGAATTTACGGGTGTTCCCGGAAATTTAAATCCACCAATACGAATCGAATTTGATTCACCTCCTGGGGTTGCCGGTGAATTTTCAATTTATGATATGTCTTCAGGATCTCCTGTGTTAATAACTGGCGGTATTTCCGGTTATCAGGCCAATCAAGAAAATGACATGCTGGCATTGGCTGGTGCTCCGTTCAATGCTTATGGTTATGAAATGACTTTAGCTGGCGATCCGCAACCGGGTGATAGTTTTGATATCGAATATAATGCAAACGGCGGAGGCGACAATAGTAATATAAATATTTTAGCCGATCTACAAACCGCAACCACTCTCGATAATGGTAACTCTAGTTTCCAACAGGCATTCGGTAGAATTATTAGTAAAGTAGGGGTTAACACACAGTCGGCTCAAATAAAAAGAAATGCCGCCGAAAGTATTCTTTTTCAAACTAAAGAGAGAAGGGAAAGTTTATCGGGCGTAAATTTAGATGAAGAAGCCGCAAATCTTTTGAAGTTTCAACAGGCTTATCAGGCTTCAGCACAAGTAATTAGTGTTGCCAGAACACTATTTCAAACCATGTTAGATTCGGTAAGATAGGCGATAGGTAAAATATCAAATGAGAATTTCAAGTAGCCAAATTACAAGCGCAGGCGTCAGGCAAATGCTTTTGCGTCAGGCTGAAGTGCAACATACACAATTGCAGTTAGCGACTCAATTACGTGTGTTAAAACCATCTGACGATCCAGTCGCGGCAACGATGATTAGTGCACTAAATGTAGAAATCTCCCAGTTAGAACAATATAACCGAAACGCCGATGCGGCAAAAACAAGTAATGAGTTAGAAGAAACCGTATTATCAAGCGTCACTGATCTGTTATTTCGAGTAAGAGAATTAACTGTTTCATTAGGTAATGGCACTTATGACCGTAATGCCTTGGCTAATATCGGTGTTGAATTGCAAGAACGACTACAAGAAGCCGTTGGTTTGGCTAATACACAAAATGCCAATGGCGATTATCTTTTTAGTGGAAGTCAGGTCAAAATACAAGCATTCAGTAAAGATGCCAGTGGTAATTATATTTACAATGGTGATCAAAGCCAGCGCTTGTTGAGAGTGAGTAGCGGGGTGGTTGAACCTACAAGTGATTCGGGTTTTGATGTTTTTGTTAATATTGCAACCGGCAACGGTAAATTTTCCATCGGTTCAAATGTTGTTAATACAGGCACTGCAACAATATCACCCGGCAGTTATCAAGCGCCACCCAATTTTTTAGCAGAAGCCTATTCGATAACCTTTGGCACTAATGCTGCTGGAGAAACAACTTATACGGTTACCGGTGATACCACCGCCGCGGTAATCGTTGGGGCAACTGTCTATCAAAGCGATCAGGAAATTAGTTTTAATGGTGTGAGTGTCACGGTGAAAGGCGAGCCTGCTGCGGGTGATATTCTTAATATTACGCCAAGTGTGAAACAGGATGTTTTTACCACATTGCAAAATAGTATCAAAGCGATCAATAGCTTTGCTGATAATCCTGCGGGAAGAGCTGCTTTCCAAAATGTATTAACCAACGTGCAAGAAACTCTCGATAATAGCATGCAAAACATTGATTTAACCCGAGGCAAAATTGGCGGACGATTAAATGCGATAGATTCGGAAATTAATACCAATTTGTCTTTAATTATTACCAGTAAAACGAGCCTGTCTGACGTAAGAGATCTTGATGTGGTTGAAGCATCCACTCGTTTTGCACAACAATTGGCGACACTAGAAGCCGCGCAATTAAGTTTTGTAAGGATTCAAAATTTGAGTTTGTTTAATTTCTTATAGTTCTTTTAGTCGTGAGGTAATATTTTGCGTGCGATGACCGATTGAATTTGGTAACCCTCACTAGCCCAAAAGGTTTCAGCGAGTTGATTTTTTTTCGTAAAAGAACACTCAATGACGTTTATCGCATTTTTCTTAAAACAATCTTCAATCATACTGACGAGTTGTGTGGCAATGTTTTTTCGACGGTGCTCCTTTTCAACCCATAAAAAATTGATGACACCTTTTGTTGGATTATCTAAAAAACCGTTGTCATTAATTAATGTAGTTGAACCAATAAATCCAATTGCTTTATTACCTTGTTTATTTACAATTTCAGCAATTAAAATAAGGCTTAATGGATTCTTTAACTCTTCTTTTATCCACTTTTCTAAGTTACTCAAGAAGTTAGTATGTGTCGGGATAGATTGATCATCTTCTTGCTGATGTATAGCGTGGGTATAGGAAACTATCTGAGTCAAATCATCCGCGGTTGCTAGGCGAATATTGATATCACCATTTTGTTTCATCGCTAAACCTTAAGCGTAAGTAACATTTTTGTATTGGTTAACCGCATTAAAGTTGTGTTTTAATGAAAGGCTTTCGCTAATCATTTTAGATTTGGATATTTTCATAATTGAACGGATATTATTATCACATTCTGACACCAAATTTTCCAACGTTTTTGCAGATTTAATATCATCAGCAAACTCAATACCATTGAGATTATGAGCGATATATTGGTGTCTTTCTTGTGACATGATTAAAACATCTTCCCAATCATTTTGCATTGCAAGTGTTTCGATTTGAATATTGATTTCTTTTACTTTCTCTAATAGGGGTAATATCATTCCGTTTTACCTTTTTTATTATGTTGAAAAACAAGCGTTGAAAATCAAGCGTTGAACTTTAAATATAGTAGAGATTATTAAATACTAAAAGTTTATATGCAAAATTTTATGAAATTAATAATAAACGAGAAAATTAACTCGCTTGTTCTAAAGTTTCCTGACGTATTCCGTCCCATCCTTCCTTAATCGTTTTCATTACTTTCAAGACGCTATCCAGTTTTTCTATATCATTTTCGGAGTTGGCTTCAATTAAAGTCGTTGTGGAAAATTCATATAAACGTTCCAAATTAATCGCAATTTCGCCGCCTTTATCTATATCTAAACTTGCTCTCAAACCTCCTATGATGGAGATCGCCCAACTAATATGTTGTCCTTTTTTTGCCCATTCTTTCTTGGACATAAAGTATTTTGCCATATTTGTTTTTTCGATGGCACCATCAACCAACATTTGAATAAGCATGTGAGGATCTGCGTTTTCAACACCGGACGTTGCATTTATATTGGTATACGCTCTAGCGCCTGATAATCCCATTGTTACATTCCTTTAATTTAAAGTTTTATATAGAGTGATTTATTTTTTTCCGCCAAAGCCTGGAAGGTTTTCAAATTGTTGCGCGATGAAGCTTCCTGTTGAATTAAATTGTGCAACAAGCGCATCCATAGTCGCAAACTGTTTGGTTAGTCTTAAATGTAGGGCATCAATTTTTCGATTGAGCGAGAGTCGTTGATCATCGATATTCGATAATTGATTAGTAAGTGATTTTTTTCTGCTCGAAATAATACCCGTGGTGCTATTCGTATAACCATCTACCAAATTACGCAATTTAGTTGCAAAACCATTGTCAGAGGCAAATAAAGTTTCAAACTCTTCAAAGTTGTTTTTGATAGCGGCGCTCAATATGTCGGAATCAATTTCCAAATGCCCATCTTGTGTAGTGGTTATGCCTATAGATGATAAACTATTTGAATTGCCAATTACCTCAGTAACCGGTGTAGACAATAGCGATCTAAGCTGAGAAGACACTTGTCTTAATGTGAAATCACCTAACAATAGGCCTTTAGCACCAGTAGCAGTACTTCCAAGCGATGAGGTAACATCTGCGAAAGCATTAAAAGCTTGAACAAATCCGCTGATTAATGATTGTGTACTTGAAGTGTCTAAGTCTATTTCTAGCTGATTAGTATCGCCAGGATTTTCATTAACCTTTACCACATCAATTGTGATACCAGGAATGATGTCATCAAAACTATTAGTACTACTTGTCGCTGTAAAACCATCGACCTGAATGGTTGCGTCGGAAGCAGCCTGAGTTTGCGTTAGGGTATCGGATAAATCAGCTAATGATGCATCACCCGTAAAGGTAACAACTAAATCATTGCCAAGTCCTGTAGTCAATGAGTTGAAATCTAATATGCTACCAGTATCGGTTCCATCAGAAATATTATTCAGCAAGTTTACCGCTACCAAATCATTATCGGTCGATTCGTTGATGTTATTTCTAATATCTTCAAGTGTATCGGTTGCACTGACTTCAATATCAAAGGATTCAGTTCCAACGGTAAATGTTAGTGTTCCGACTCCAAAGGTCGTTTCACTGCCACCGGTAAATATGCTTGTTTGATCTTGGCTGGCTTGTGCCAAAGCGGTTACTTCAATATCATAATCCCCAGAACTTGCGCTAGATGTCGCTGAGGCTGTAAAAAACTCATCATTGGATATTGAAACCGAGCGTTTACTAAAACTAGAACTCAAACTTAAATCTAGAGCCGAACTACGAAGCTCATCGAGCGCCGCACCTAAACCACCAAGCCCGGTTAAAGTGACGGTAACATCAGTTTCTAATCGATCGAGGCTATTTTGCTTTGGTGCGCGTTCTGCATTCACAAGTGCTTCAACAATTGCACCAACGTCAAGTCCAGACCCTAAACCACCTAAAGTAATTGATCCCATAGGTAAACCTCTCTAAAAATATTAAGTCGCTAAGTAGTATAGAGCGACTTGTAGATATTGTATCGGCACCAAAGGGACCGATCTTGAAAATAATTTGATAAAATTTATAAAATATAACTAGGCATATTTCAGATAGAAAATATCTATATCAAAAGAATGATTCAATGTTAACTAAGCACAAAGTAAGCCAGAAATTAAATTAAGTGATTTCCATAAAAAAAGAGAGGCATTCCTCTCTTTTTTCAAATAGAAATTTGTTTTGATTAAGAAACTAAACAAATTCCTCAAGCAAAACACCCTGATTAGATGAGCCTTGCTCGTTAAGCTCCTTCAAACGACGTGATAAATTAATCAGCTCTTCCGGAGGGAATTGCCTAATTAATTCGTCGGTTTCCTTATCGACAACTCTAACGATAGTCACTCCCAACTCTTCATCTACTTTAAACTGTAAACTGCGGTTAATACTTTGATTAAATTGTTGTAGCTCTTCAATCTGGTTATTAACTTCATTTTTATCTGTTTTAAGTAATTCGGGTCGAGCGTTTTCCAATGTATCAACACTTTGTAACGTTGATGCATTTTGAATCTCCTTGGTGACACTTGTTTCATTAGTTTTTACATGGTTTGAAGACGAAACTAGTCCTTGCCGGCCTCTTGAATTAAATTCTGGCAAACTATTTCCGCCTGGCGGAGCTATAGGTAACGAATTACCTAATACATTGTAAGTTGACATAATAATTACCTCACAAAAAGATGGGAAAACTATAAATAAATATTAAAAACAAATATGAATTTAAACGTTAACCCACTCCAATAAAACCATAAGAATTCGAAAAACCTGTTGTAAAGTTTTTCGAATCTTAAATAAAACCTACTGCAACAATGACAACACTGATTGGCTAGAAGCATTAGCTTGAGCAAGGATTGATAAACCTGCCTGTTGCAATACTTGATTCTTCGCCAATTCAGCTGTTTCAACCGCAAAGTCAGTATCACGAATTCGCGAACGAGCCGCTGATACATTTTCTACAATGTTGTTCAAGTTCGAAATAGTACTACTTAGTCGATTTTGAACCGCACCTAGATCAGCTCGATTTGAGTCAATTGATGATAATGCGGAATCAATGACCGCCAAGGCATTTTGTGCGCCGATTGCTGTACTTATATCAACGGAGTCAACTGTTGCAAGAGCTGAAACCGTAGTCGCAACAACAGCAATAGCTACGTTGTCTGAAGTCGAGGTAAAGCTATCAGAACTATCTAGTTTAATAACGCCGGAAGCTCTAGTAGAATCCGTGCTTCCATCGGTCAGCGTTATAGTTTCAGTAGCAGTTCCCGTTCCATCATAGCCATAAGTGCTGACTGTTGCTGTACCACCGGCACTGTTAGAGTAACCCTCAATAATTATATCGTCGCCTCTTTCACTGGTAAGCTTAAGCTCGCCAGATTCAACCGTTGCAACAATTCCAGTATCCGATGTATTGTCGTTGATTGCGTCAGCTAAACTAGTTAGATCGCCACCAGCAACACCAGCGGTAATCGTGACAGCCGTTGTATTTTTCCCAGATAATGAAAATGCGACGTTACCATTATCAACGCTAGCAAGACCTATAGTTGTTCTTGCATCTGCAGTAACGTTAGAAGAAGCCGACTCTAGGTTTATCAAGTCAGCGCCAGCTTTTGCGCTTAGCCCTGCAAGAGAAATCGCAGTGGTTGTACCCGCTGAACCAGCTACTGTTACGGCGCCTGCAACGTTGTTGGCACCAGCTGTATTAGCTGCAGCAGTTGCTCTACCTAAACCTACGCTTGTGCCTGTTCCGGTTAGAGTAGTTGAGTTATTGCCAATATTCGCACCGCTACTTGAACTTAAAGTGACATTAATCGTTTGAAATGCTTGAGAACCAACCTGAAAAGAAGATGAACCAAAGGTTCCATCTAATAAATTACGACCACCAAAACTGGTTGTTTCAGCAATTCGATTAATTTCAGATTGTAACTGACCCACTTCAGCTTGCAATGCTTGTCTAGCTTCAGTCGAGTTTGAACCGTTAGCAGACTGCACAGAAAGATCACGAATTCTTTGTAAAAGGTTTGTAGTTTCTTGCAATGCACCTTCAGCGGTTTGAGCGAGCGAAATACCATCATTTGCGTTTCTAGCCGCAACCGTTAAACCATTAATTTGAGAAGTTAGTTTATTAGATATTTGCAAGCCTGCTGCATCATCCTTAGCACTATTAATTCTTAAACCAGTAGAAAGACGTTGAAAGGTTGTTGCTAGGTCGTTGTTTGTTTTACTTAAAGCTCTTTGTGCACCAATAGATGACACATTTGTTTGTATTACATTACCCATGATAAATCTCCTAAACCTTCGATATTTAAGATTGACCTCTTTAGTTAGAGGGCTTAATTGGCTGAGAACCAATAAAACTTCTTAAAATTACAAAGTGCTTAAAATATAGATCGTTATTAAATTAACCTTAAATAGGTCTCAATAACGGACGATCCGCGATTGTCTTGTAAAAGACGTTTTATTTGAATTAATAGTCTGAGAAACCGCTAATTCAAGCAAATTAAGGTTTCTTAAGGGAGGAATGTTGAAAAATCATCGCCTGAGAAACAATAACCTACAGTGTTCGCTAATTGCTGAGAACAATTTGCGTTCAACAAGGGTATCGGCACTAAAAATTGAGACTTTAATCTAAATGCAGAGGAATGTTAATTAATAACACAGCACTGTGTAAGGAGCTTTGGTACATTGAAATTTGACTATAAATCGCACTAGTAATATTATAGGTATTATTGCAAGTAATACTTTAGTTGTTGGAGACAAAAATGCAAAGAATTTCAGTCACACTACCTGATAAAATAGCCGAGACATTGCATCATAAAGTGTCAAAAGGAGAAAGATCACAGTTTGTTGCTAGAGCGATTGAGGATGCCCTGAATAAAGACAAAAAACGTGTGGCTTATCAGGTGCTAGAGGATTTTGTACCCTATGATGTCGATCAAAATTCTGTCGATGTGCTAAGAGATATCAGGCAGCTAAGAGCGATTACTAAGGGTGGAAAAATCAATTGATCCCCCTCTACATTATAGATTCGTCTGTTTTTAACAAATTGTATTTAAATGAATCGGGGCGAGACACCGTTCTAGTGCTTTTTAAAGAAGCATCAAAGGGGAATATTATTCTTATAGCACCAAAGTTACTGGAATACGAAGTCATTGCAACGGCTCAATATAACCGTTTACCGATTAACGCCATATGGGAACTATTGAAACAGCAGATAGGTTGCAACCTGAATTTAGTTAATCCAACAACGGAGCATTGGGAAAAAGCGCTAGAAATAATTCAAATGGGGCACATAAAAAGTGGCTATCCCTCAATATACGATACTATCTTTCATGCTATTGCCATTATAGAACGCGGAACCTTGATCACAGCTGACAAAAAACACTTTGTTAAAGTTGAAAAGCTGCGGCATATTATGATGTTGAATGATGTTGAATGATGTTGAATGATGTTGAATGATGTTGAATGATGATGTTAATTACCAATTTATTACTGTAGGCTTGGTCACTTTCCAACCAAATTATCGCCCTAATCTTACCACATCCTTATAACTCTAATCTGGGAATGTGAATTTCGCTAAAGTAATTAAAAATTCTCTTGTGGTTGATGGACTAGTAATAAGGGTTACCTATAAATATATGTAACCCTTATTATTTTAAACACCTAAAGTTGTCGTACGGTAGGGGCTTTTATAGTCATTTTTCTAACCTTGTAAAAGTGATAATACAGACTGACTAGATGCATTAGCTTGAGAAAGCACCGATAGACCAGCTTGCTGTAACACTTGGTTTTTAGCTAAGTTTGAAGTTTCAATGGCGTAATCTGTATCTCTAATTCGAGATCGCGCGGCAGAAACATTTTCGACAATATTTTGTAAATTAGAAATGGTCGAAGACAATCGATTTTGGACTGCACCTAGTTGCGCTCGAGTTGAGTCAATAGAGGTGATTGCTTCATCGATTATCGTTAAAGCCAGTTGTGCGCCAATAGTTGTACTTATGTCTATAGTATCAACTGCAACTAGTGCACTTGTTTGACCACCCGCAGTATCAACTGAAGTAGATGTAGATGTAGAGGTGAAACTTGTAGAGCTATTCAATTGCACAACGCCGATTGAACGAGTTGAGTTACTAGCGCCACTTGTCAGTATCGTCGTATCAACTGCTGAGCCTGTTCCATCATAACCAAAAGTTGAAACCGTGGTTGTCGCAGTTCCTGAAGTAGTTGTGAAACCTTCGATAACAATATCGTCGCCACGTTCACTGGTTAATACAATAGCTCCAGATTCTACATTTGCACT
>NVTT01000083.1 GCA_002401655.1 Gammaproteobacteria bacterium
GTTTGAATAATTCTCTCCATTCGTCTTGTGTTCGATTTTTCATTTCTGRCTCTCCTTTTTTATGCGGAGTGCCAGTTTAGTGAGGTTAGATTTGGGCGCTAGGTGTCTTTGCCAAGACGTTTACCCTTAAGAGGATAAGCGTAAAAAATGAAGAAATTAGTAATGTGAACATACTTAACAGCAATTTATAGACACTTGCAAAAATTGCAAAACACGTAAAGGAGAAACTATGTCATTATTTAATAAAGCAAAAGAGCTTCTGGAAAAAAACATAGAGGCTGGTAAAGAAAAAGCTGAACAATATAAGCAAGCACAAGCGGCCGAAAAGCTAAAACAAGAAATTGAATTAGAGAAAGAAAAAAAAGTATTGCGAGATATCAATAAAATTCAAATTATTACAGGAAATATCGATATAGAACATCAAGTTTTAGGAGGCGTTAAAGGATACGGTTTTTCATCCCATGATCCGAGAGCTGTTTGGTTGGACACACAACATGATGATTCAAAGATCACTAAAATTGCTACGGAGGCTGAAACTAAAGCTTTTAGAGTGTTGAAGAAGATGGCTTACGATCTTGGCGCAGATCACGTTATTTACACTCAAATTCAAAATCTATCGACGAATCAAATAATCGATATTTCCACGAAAATGTTAAATACTAGCTCAGCAAAAGTTAATCGTAAGCTTATTAGAGAAACGTTTGTTTATGGTACTGCTATTAAAACTATTTAATTGAAAATGATTGGTTTTTTTAAKTRWWWMWWYAAAATGGAGCACAAATGAAAAATATACTTAATGTTTTTATGACTTTATTTCTACTACTACAAATACTGGCTTGCGGTGAAAATACCGAGGAGGAAGATGACTTAGTTGAAGTCCCTAATGTTGCACCAACGTCAAATGCTGGAGTGGATCAAGTAGTTGATGAGCAAACTACTGTAACTTTGACTGGTTCTGGTAATGATAGTGATGGTTCTATTGCATCATATGCTTGGGTGCAATTTTCAGGAAATACTGTAGAGCTTTCAAATAGTGGAGAGCAAAATATTTCATTTGACGCTCCAGAAACAATAGAAGATTTGTTCTTAGAGTTTGAATTAACGGTGACGGATAATGAAGGGGCTATTAATAAAGATAGGATTATGATTACGGTTAATCCTGTCAATATTTTACCCTTATTAAGTGTTGGAGTTGATCAGATTGTAAATCAAGGAGAACTCGTTGAGTTGGTTGCAGATGCAAGTGATTCAGATGGTTCTATCGTTAGTTATTCATGGACTCAAACTAGCGGAATAACAGTGGAACTATCTAATTACGACACTTCCAATGTGACCTTTACTGCAGATACAGCAACAGGAGAGGAGCTACTTCAATTTACTGTGACAATAACTGATAACGAAGGAGGAGAAGCTGTCGATCAAATGACCGTTGAAGTTTTGGATGTTGTGCAAACGACATTACGCAAACTTAATGATACAGGTATCGTAAGCTGTAGCGATTCTGAGTTAGGCGGTTTTGACTGCCCTATCGCATTTCATCCTGGTCAAGATGCAGAGTTTGGACGAGATGCGTTGCAAAATGAAGAGTCAAACGGGACTGCAGGATTTGATTTTGTCAAATTGAATTCATTAGGAGCTGAAATTGCTTCTACAGAATTAAATTGGTCATGTGTTCAAGATAATGTAACGGGTTTAGTTTGGGAAGTGAAAAACGCTGACCAAGGTCTGCAATATTTTGAACATACTTATTCATGGTATAGCACCGACTCTGCTACTAATGGCGGAGATAATGGTACCAAAAATGGCGGTATATGTAGCGATATTGAATGTGATACTAGTGCTTATGTTGATGCGATTAATGCAATAGAGTTGTGCGGTGCAACTGATTGGCGAATGCCAAATCGTGAAGAATTATTGTCCATTGTAAATTTTAACAAATCTGAACATTTATTGGATGAAAATTATTTTCCAAATTTGGGTTCCAATATACTAAAAAATTATTTAAGCAGCTCCGCTGTGGATGGCGGATCTGGGCAGATATGGTATGTAAATTATAATCTTGGTGGTAGCGGTATCCATCAAAAAAGTTTTGCTAATTATATACGCTTAGTTCGAACAAATGACTAATAAATTACTTAATACAAATAAGGAGTTCAAATGAAAATCATTTATATAATACTATTTTTATTTCCAAGTATATTGATAGCACAGACCTGCAATACAGTAAATGTTGTTTCCAATGCGCCAGATAATCGTTACACAGTCAATGGTGATGGTACAGTAACAGATAACCAAACTGGATTAATTTGGATGCAATGTACTCTAGGTCAAATTTGGAATAATGGAGTATGTGAAGGGGATGAAGTGACTTATAACTGGTCTGAAGCACTAATAGCAGCGGAAAGTGAGAATTTTTCGGGTAATCAAAATTGGCATTTACCAAATATAAAGCAACTTTCTTCTTTAGTTGATTTTTCATGTTCCACTCCTGCAAGTAATATTAGTATTTTTTCTTTCTTTAATGTTGATTTGACTATTCGTATTACCAATGAGTATTGGACTTCATCTACAGTACAAAATGAAAGTGATACTAATAGTTTAGCGTGGGTAATTGTCTTTTTTGATGGTGTTGTCGCTCCGCGTGAGAAGACTTCAGAGTATTTCTTAAGGCTAGTAAGGTATCCTGAAAGCGAAGAAGAAGTAAATAATGATGTTACTTGTAAAACTGAGGCGTTTGTTGGTCAGCATCCAGAAGTTGATCCTTGGCCTATTACATTTTTTCTTTATCAAAAACCACAAATATTAGGTGTGAATTTAGAAAGAGAGCCTATAGAAGAAGGAACAAAACTAAGGCTTACACAAGCTGTAAGTGAAGACGAATCATTAGCAAATTTTGAATGGTTTGAAGTTGAGGTTATTAATGAAAATAGCAATAGCGACTATGGTTTAATGTGGAATGAACATATTTATATTGATGAAAATAACTGTACGAATGGCACACACTATGTTGTAAATAAAACTTCAGGTGCAACTTTTCTAAACAAAGAGTCGAATACAACGGGAGGATCTTTTTGTACGCTACTTCCAGGCACTCTTTTTACTTTAACAGGTACAACTGAAACAACTGATTATTGGCAAGAAGTAAAAATATCAAACCCTTTAAAAAATTGTTCTCAAGATGTTGGTTGGTTGACAACAGAGGTAATAAAAGAGTTATAGTTTAGTATTAAGAATACCTAGCTAGAGAGATAAACCTAGAGCTAGGTGTTTAAATCTAAAGTTTAAACGAAAACTTATGACTAACGCCAATACTCAAAACATCTCTATCAAATAATCCGAGCTGTTTTGACAAGTTAGCTGAACTGGTAGGCGGTGAGTAATCATCTGAACTTTTGCTACTATACAGTCCATAAACGGTAGTTTTATCTAAAAGTTTATAGAATACGCCCAAAGTGATCCCTGTTCCGTCTGCTTCAGCACTGACATCGTTGGCAGAACCATAGGACGCAGCCCATTTTATATCATCTGAGGCTTGGAATGTTGCGGAAAAGTAGGCATATTGTTGGGAATCGTTAGCATTGGTATCGATTGTTTCTATGGAACCGGCAATATTCCACTTTCCCATTTTAAAACCAGCATGGACTCTGATAGCAGAACTATCAGCAACACCTTTTGCTATCACTCTTGTATCACCAACGCTAATATACTGAATACCACCGGTAAAGCCGTCCTGTTTATATCGTAATCCAATGTTAATATCGTGTTCGTTGGCATTTGAATCATCTAAATAGGTGCTCGCATTTAATGTGAAATTTCCGAATTTTGGACTAGAGTAAGCGATTGTATTATCCGTCCAACCGTTAGTGGTTGGTGAAAGTCCAAAATTTGCCCCACCTAATCCACTTCCAGCGGCCGTATCATAAAAAGGGTCAATTCTTAATCCTGCCATTTTATAAGGGGTTGAGGTTCTACCGTAAATAAGTTTACCAAAGTTACCTTTAATACCAGCGAAAAAGAATCTTTGGCTAAATGCGTCACCTGCACCGTCAACATTTGCACCCACTTGTAAATGATAAAATGCCGTTAAGCCTTTTTTCTCGCCTATATCRCCTTTRAAACCRATCCTTGATGCATTRTTATTACCGCTTRYAGTRCTWGTGSTKCCATTRTCAATRTTRTTRTARGAATAGCGRAARTCGCCATAWACRSTGTTTGAYTCTGCRAAACTRGYKAWNTGKNATCAAGMTKGYRCTRCAAATAGCKAWACCTTTTARTAGATWATTCATATANCTYAAACCTCAAAAAAAATTANTKARTCWAAAATGATTTATTATGRAACAMTTAAGAGTCTAGTAAAATTAGRTAATAWTGCAAATTGCATTCCTTCAAGYCMGTTAKTTTGGTAGACTTARGGCGTTTTTAGCAAAAAGAGATCATCAATAAATGAGTGGCGATAAACCTCCCTCGACAAACTCAAGCCCTGTCAAGACTAACGCTGTTAAAGCGAACTTCTCAAAACCTTCTTTCACAAGTGTTTTTTCAAAATGGATATCTRGCCTTACTCATCTATTTCGGGAAGCCCCACAAGATCGGCAAGACCTTATTTCTGTCCTAAAATTAGCTGAAGAAAATTCACTTATTAATCCAGAGCTACTAGCAATGATGGAAGGGGTCATTCATATTTCCGAACTTCAAGCGAGAGATATCATGATCGCGAGGACACAGATGGTCGTGGTTAAYGATGASATGGGSTTTGATGAAATGATTMAKAATATTGTTGARTCYGGRCAYTCYMGRTTYCCSGTTATTGGMGATAAYCGTGATGATATTGARGGSATYATTTTGGCYAAAGATTTATTGCATTTTAGTGCTGAGATATCYASTGCKCAAARRAARAARMGTAAACCRGCYAARTTTGCRATTAAAGATTTTTTACGTCCGGCGGCAATTATTCCAGAAAGYAAACGKTTAGATACTYTATTAAAAGAATTTMGAACYAAYCGWAGYCATATGGCAATTGTTGTCGATGAATATGGSTGTGTKGGTGGTTTRGTCACYATTGAAGATGTATTAGARCAAATTGTTGGMGAAATWGAAGATGAATACGATATTGAAGGTGAYGAAGATGGTATTCAAAAAGTGGCTGAAAATGAATATATTTTAAAAGGCATTACCGATATAGAAGAGTTTAATGATTATTTTTCTAGCCGATTAGATGACGAGGAATATGAAACCATTGGTGGAATATTATTGCAAGCGTTTGGTCATGTGCCGGTCAAAGATGAAGGTATTGAAATTGATGATTTTAAATTTGAAATTGTGGCTGCAGATACTCGCAAAATAAAAATAATTCGAGTCGCAAGAATTAACATTGCAAACCAGACAAATAGAAAAAAATGAGTTCAATCAATAAGCTAAAATCTGCTCTTAATCATCCGCTGGTTAAAATTTTAATTGGCGCTTTATACCCATTAGGTTTTTCACCTATTGATATTTGGCCCGCTACGGTATTATCTTTAGCACTTTTAGTTTATTTAATTATTGATGCTCATCAATCAAATCATCACTTGCATAGCCATCAAGAAAAGACGGCGGTAAAGAAGTCAATTATCTCAAGCTGTTTTTATTGGGGGATTGGTGCGTATGGCGTTGGAACAAGTTGGGTATATGTCAGTATTCATGAGTTTGGAAACGCTATTTTACCGTTAGCGGTAATAATTACGGCACTGTTTATACTAGTATTGACTATGGTTAAAGTCGGTTTTGCTTATTTAATTCATCATTTAGTTTCATTATCTGGAAAATCTTTTTTAATATTGATTATTCCTTTCTCCTGGGTTGCTTCAGAGTTTGTTCTTTCAACCCTCTTTAATGGTTTTCCATGGCTTCTAGCGGGATACAGTCAAATGGATGGTCCTCTGGCATCGCTTGCCACTTGGTTCGGTGTTTATGGCGTTGGTTGGTTTATGCTTGCTATTATTAGTGTTTCTATCGTGTTAGTCGATGGTTTAATCAGGTTAAATAAAATCAACCAATCGGTTGATCCGTTACATCAATCAGCATTAAAGTCAGTACGAAATAAGTCGACATTAATTTTATTGATAGTGTTGAGTTTTCCGTTATCAAGTCATTTCATGCAACCAGAACCAATAATTTATAAAGAAAAAATGAGCTTAGATGTCGCGCTAGTTCAACCAAATATTAGTCAAGAAAAAAAATGGAAAAAGGAATATTTTTCTGAAATTATTGATACTTTGTATCGGCAAACAAATGAACATTGGGATGCAGATCTAATTGTTTGGCCTGAAGGGGCTATTCCAGCTTACAAGCATCAAGTTCATGATATATTTGCAGATATAGAGCGTAAGTTAAAACCTTCGCAATCAAATTTGTTATCAGGTGTCCCTGTTTATGATCGAGAAAAAAAAGTGAGTTATGTCGGCTTTAGTGCTGTTGGCAACTCACCTCAAACGTATCATAAGCAAGCTTTAGTACCTTTTGGCGAATATGTTCCGTTGGCTCAAATCTTAAGAGGTGTTATCGACTTTTTTGATTTACCAATGTCAAATTTTATCCCAGGAAGCTCCCAGCAACCAGCCATGTCTTTTGAGCATTATGATGTAATTCCCGCAATTTGTTATGAGATTGCGTATCCTAATATTCTGCAAACAATGTTGAAACAAGCAGATAAAAAATCAAACAAACCTAAATTGATTGTGACTGTCAGTAATGATGCATGGTTTGGTGATTCGTTAGGACCGTTTCAACATATGCAAATGGCACGTATGCGAGCTTTAGAATTAGGCATACCGCTGATACGTTCTACTAATGATGGAATCACCGCTATTGTTGATGCAAAGGGTAAACAATTAATTCAGCTCGATCGGCATACCCAGGATACTTTGAGRTACAGGGTATCGCTRAATGGATACGAYACTYTATACAGACRTTATGGTTATTTAGGACTATATTTWATTYTAGSTTTGAGTTGCYTGTTTTTTRTWATSGGKMGMGTMTTTCGTTCTTYCTCTAAARAGTTGAAATAAYTCGATAATATCGATTTTTAGTWACCAATCAAAATGGCCARRGTTATTMTYTAACTCWGCAGGATGTTTAAMWTCAATTTCTTCTTTAGAAAWATTTTTAGCTCTTTGTTTTGATAAAATGGCCTTTAGTTCGCGTCTGTTATCTGCAGCGTTTGCGATTGCAGTGAAGCTATTTTGCTCTTTAGCAGATAAATCTGCTAAAAATCCATGTTTTGGAGGAGGTGTAAATCGCTTTTTACCCCCTGATTTTGGACTGCTACACATAAAACAACTCCTTCAATATAGATCAGAAAACGCTCTATCTTATATATAAGAGATTCAATATTAGCAATTGTTACTAAAATGAGTGTGATATGGGTTTATGTTCTATACTTCACAATAAAGATATAATTGATAAATTTGTGGACAAATAAAGTCAGTATGCTATTAGATTTTCGCGATAACCCATCAAAAACATTTAAAGGTCTGCTTATAATATTAGCTGCATTATTATGTTTATGGATCCCATCGAACCAAGCAAGTAATGAGATAGATATTCAGGCTCCTCTGGCCAAAATACAGACCAAACAATCAACACAGCTCAGTATAGGCGAATTTGATAGCAGCGTTGCTATAGGTAAATACCTATTAATCTATAAAGATTTTGAAAATAATAAAATAATATCAGAGGTAGTAAATTTGAGTGACAGTGATTGGCAACCGTCACTTAAAGATATACCTTCATTTGGATATCAAGAAACGACACTTTGGTTTCGATTGAGGGTTATTAATAATTTAAATCATAATCTTAATTATCTTATTAATATTGCGAACTCAAATTTAGATGAAGTTAATATATACATATTTAAAAATGGTCTTTTGTTAAATCGCTTTGAGTTTGGTGATCACTCTCCATTTGATCAAAGAGAAATTAATGATCGCTATTTTTTAACACCTGTTCAATTAAACTCGAATAGTCAATATGATATTTATGTCAGCGTTTTCAATTTAGGCACGTTGCAAGTTCCTATCTATTTACAAAGTCATGAACTGGTTGCAAGTGAAAACCAGTCTTCGCTATTACTGTGGGGGATTTATTTTGGATTGTGTATGATTATGGCGCTTTATAATTTTATACTATATTTGTCTGTTCGTGATAGTTCCTATCTCCTTTTTGCATTATTTATTTTAGGGAATATTTTATTTCATGCTTGTATGCAAGGATTCGGATTTCAGTATGTTTGGCCTAATTTTGAAAGTATAAATGAGTGGTTGTTACCGACTTCTAATGCTAGTTTGTATGTTTTTGGCGGGTTGTTTATCAGTCAATTTGTAAAATTAAAAAGCATTAGTAGCTGGCAATATATTGCAATGATGTTTGTAATTTCAATTTCTACTTTTATGTTATTTGCTTCTCCTTGGCTCCCTTATCAAACTTCAGTTTACATTAATACTTTTTTGGGGTTTCCTTTTTCGGTGGTGAGCATTATTGCATGTGTTACTGCGTTGAGACAAGGTAATCAAGAGGTTAGATTTTTCTTAGTCTCATGGGTAATATTTGTAGTGGCAGCGTTTGTTTTAACAGCAAATAAATTGGGAATTGTTCCTAGAAATATCTTTACCGAAAATGGTCTTCAAATAGGAAATGCTCTTTCCATTCTCTTTATTTCACTCGCTTTGGCAGATAGAATAAATATTGAGAAAAAACAAAGGATTGCATCCGATAAGGAAGCTCTAAGGTTAGAGAAAGAAGCAAGAGCTAATAAAGAAAAACAATTTGAATTAGAAATTCAAGCTAAAGAAGCTGAATTGAAAGCTCAAAGTGAAATAATAACAGCCAGAGAAGAAGTACTGTTAGCAAAAGCAAAAAGTAAAACAAAAAGCAGTTTTTTAGCTACGATGAGCCATGAAATTCGAACACCRTTAAATGGTATTTTAGGAATGTCAGGAATGTTGAGTGATACGACTCTGACAGCCAAGCAACAAGGTTTTCTTGATGTTATYRMYAKTTCAGGAMRYKCRYTKTTRRATMTTATYAAYGAYATTYTWGATYYKKCAAAAATCGAATCGGGAAAAATGGAAGTTGAGTATCGAGTATTCGATGTTCATCAATTGCACAGAGAAACTATTAGGACGTTTGAATTATTGGCAAAAGATAAATCTATTCAATTAGTTTGTGAAATTGAGCCTACAGTATCTCAATATATGAAAAGTGATTCTAATCGTTTACAACAAGTTTTATTAAACTTGCTCGGTAATGCATTGAAGTTCACCGAAAAAGGGTGTATTCGATTAAAAGTTTCTTGTTCAAAAGTAACCGATATTGAAAGCCAGAGGTTTTCAAACATCATTAAAACTGAAGTGATTGATAGCGGTATAGGTTTGACTGAAAAACAACAAAGTAAATTATTTCARTCATTTTCTCAAGCGGATAGTTCTACYACTAGAAARTACGGTGGRACAGGATTGGGTTTGAGTATTAGTAAAAAAATAATTGAATTACTTGGAGGGAAAATTGGTGTTATAAGTAAAAAAAATGAAGGATCAACTTTTTGGTTTGATACTCCCAACTTGAAAATGACTGATGAAGAAGTGGAAGAATTCAAAAGAGAACAGTGTAGCCTACTAAAAGATGAAAAACAGAAAGAAATAAAGGATAAACTTGAAGGTTTGACTGTGCTGGTTGCAGAAGATAATAAAGTCAATCAAATGGYAAWCAAGGGAATGTTAAGCAAACTCGGATTAAAGTGTTACATAGCCGAAAATGGTGAAGAAGCGCTGGAGCATGTAAAAAATTATTATGATGAAATTGACGCTGTGCTAATGGATTGCGAAATGCCAGTCATGGATGGTTACCAAGCAACGCGCGAGATTAGAGCGTGGGAAAAATCGCAGGGTAAAAAATCACTTCCTATTTTGGCTGTAACGGCTCATGCATTAAAGGAAATGGTTCAGGATTCTTTGGATGCTGGTATGGATGGACATATTTCTAAACCCATTGATAAACAGATATTACATGATGCGTTATTAAAACACTTGGTTACGAAATAAGATCTTAACTTAGGATCTAAACATAGAATCTTAGCGTCCTAGATAAAATAATTGATTATGTTGCAGTGCATGGTTTTTTTGTTTTTCTACTGTTTGAATTGATTAAAACTAGCCAATTAAAAGAGTCCTTTTTGTCTTTATTGTTATCCCATCAAATGGCTAAGACGGCTTAAACTGTGGTGTTTTAGTCAATTCTTAGATTTTTACTAGTGCTTTATATAAGTAATTTGTTGCTTAGTTTTTAATCAATAATGGTGTTCAGATCAATATTTTTTGTTTTTATGAGTGACAAGGGTAGCTTTTAGCTATTAGTATTAGGATATTGTCGTTAAATAAATTCTAATAAATTGACAATATAACCCACAGATTCGACCAACAAAAAGGCTTTTGTAGGATAAATCATGTTAGAAAACTATCTACCGATACTCGTTTTCATCGCTATAGGCCTTGGCTTTGGCGCATTTCTAGAAATTGTAGGATTTCTRGCWTCTCCYAGTAAAAAAAAYCAYGATAAAGARCTWCCATTTGARTGTGGTTTTGATGCATTTGATGATGCWCGTCAAAAATTTGATATTCGTTTTTAWCTAGTTGCMATWCTTTTTATCATATTTGAYTTRGARGTCGCRTTYCTYTTTCCTTGGGCRGTTGTATTTCAAGAGYTKCCTTGGTTTGCGATWGGCGCTATGGGMGTYTTTTTAGGGCTTCTRGTRGTTGGATTTATTTATGARTGGAAAAAAGGAGCRYTAGAATGGGAGTAAATGCTGGACTGGCTGGTAGCGGATTTAACCCTGGGATAGACACGAYYAAGCTGATCCCACCRACGCTTCCYGAATTAGAAAGCGCRCTTAATGAAGAGGCGGGTGGCGTCAAGCAATCMGGTAAAGGKTATTTAGTCACAGGCGTYGATACRTTAGTCAAYTGGGCWAGAACTGGTTCAATGTGGCCRATGACYTTTGGTTTRGCTTGTTGYGCSGTWGNAATGATGCAMRSYGSWGCYWSWCGYTATGATTTKGAYCGCTTYGGCRTGRTTTTYMGMCCTWSYCCWCGYCAGTCYGAYGTKATGATYGTYGCMGGWACWYTAACYAATAAAATGGCACCAGCGCTTCGTCGAGTTTATGACCAAATGCCAGAACCTAAATGGGTTATTTCAATGGGATCTTGCGCCAACGGTGGTGGTTATTATCATTATTCTTATGCTGTTGTGAGAGGTTGTGATCGAATTGTTCCAGTCGATATCTATGTTCCTGGATGTCCGCCAACTGCCGAAGCGTTAATGTATGGCGTGATACAACTGCAAAACAAAATTAAAAGAACTAATACCATTATGAGAAAGGTTTAATTAAATGGCTTTAGGCGATGATTCAAAATTAAAAGATTCAAAACCACTGGACTCTAAAATTGCTAATCTTAAAAAGATGGTCGATGAGCATTTAAGTGGTCAAATTGAGCTGAGTAAAGTCTTTCAATCAACTTTTTTTTACGACGAATTAACCTTAGAGGTTTCGATCGAAAACCTAATTAGTGTTCTTAAAACACTAAGAGATCATGATGATTTCCAGTTTGAACAATTGATCGATGTCGCGGGGCTTGATTACTTAACCTATGGACAAGATGAGTGGTCTACTGACGGCGCGACCTCTTCTGGATTTGAACGAGGACGAAATACTAAAAATAAAGCTTCGACGACTTGGACTAAACCAAGGTTTGCTGTTGCATACCATTTGTTATCCGTCACTTTAAACCACAGAATTAGAATCAAAGTATTTGTGGAAGAGGACAGTATGCGAATTCCGACTGTTGTAGGGATTTGGAGTACGGCTAATTGGTTTGAGCGCGAAGCCTTCGATTTATTTGGTTTATTATTTGAAGGACATCCTGATTTAAGACGGATTTTGACGGATTATGGTTTTATCGGACATCCATTTCGTAAGGACTTTCCCGTTATTGGTGAGTTGGAGATGCGTTTTGATGAAGAGTCAGGTCAGTGTATTTATGAACCTGTGACCATAGAAGAGCGAATATTAGTGCCTAGGGTCATTCGATAGCGAATGCTCGATAATCTGGGCTCGAAAGAGTTAAGTATTAGAGAAATAAGAATAAAGTAAAATTAATCTAAACAACGGTTAGTACTGTAGATTGTTTACTCAAGGATCGTTAGTCAATTTAAAATAAGTAAAACAAAAGAAAATTTTATGGCTGAAATAGAACATTACACCTTAAATTTTGGACCTCAACATCCTGCGGCGCATGGTGTGCTTCGTATGATTCTTGAATTAGATGGCGAAGTCATTGAAAGAGCTGATCCGCATATAGGATTGCTTCACCGAGGAACCGAAAAGTTAGTGGAGATTAAACCCTATAATCAAAGTATTGGTTATATGGATCGTTTGGATTACGTCTCTATGATGTGTAATGAACACGCTTATGTTTTAGCCATTGAAAAACTATTAGGAATTGAAGCGCCTATTCGAGCGCAATATATCCGCGTAATGTTTTCCGAAGTTACTCGTATATTAAATCACTTAATGTGGCTTGGCGCGCATGGTTTAGATGTTGGCGCGATGACAATGTTTCTTTATTGTTTTAGAGATCGTGAACCTTTAATGGATGCGTATGAAGCGGTATCTGGTACGAGAATGCATGCTACCTATTTCCGACCTGGAGGCGTATACCGCGATCTACCGGATACAATGCCCCAATATGATAAATCACCTTGGCGCAATGATAAAAAATTAGCTGAATTAAACGAAAATAGACAAGGCTCATTACTCGATTTTTTAGAAGATTACACAAAGACTTTTGTTCACGCAGTTGATGAGTATGAATCGCTATTGACTGAAAATAGAATTTGGAAACAGCGATTAGTCGGAATTGGCGTGGTTTCACCAGAAAGAGCGTTTCAAATGGGATTAACCGGACCAATGCTTAGAGGTTCTGGGATCGCGTGGGATCTGCGTAAAAAACAACCTTATGATGTTTACGATAAAATGGATTTTGATATTCCCGTTGGCCGAAATGGTGACAGTTATGATCGATACTTAGTTCGAGTAGAAGAAATGCGTCAATCTAATCGAATTATTCAGCAATGTATTACATGGTTACGAGAAAATGACGGCCCAGTTATTCACCATGATCATAAAATCACACCGCCAAGTCGAGCGGATGTTAAAGAAAATATGGAATCATTAATTCACCACTTTAAACACTTTACAGAAGGATATTGTGTTCCAGAAGGCGAAGCTTACGCTGCTATCGAACATCCAAAAGGTGAGTTTGGAATTTACATGGTTTCAGATGGCGCTAATAAACCTTATCG
>NVTT01000084.1 GCA_002401655.1 Gammaproteobacteria bacterium
TTGGTGGAGCTATGCGGGATCGAACCGCAGACCTCAACACTGCCAGTGTTGCGCTCTCCCAGCTGAGCTATAGCCCCAAATCCGGCGCGAATTTTAAGGTTTCGCTTGATTGCTGTCAAGGTAAGTACCTAATTATTTTAACTTTTATTTCATCTATTTAGGATATTTACTATGCATTTTAACCACTACTCTATTTTTCCCCTAATTATATTGTTGATATTGTTGAATTCTTTATGTTATATTTCTCTAATATAATGAATTGCTAATATAAGAACAATAGTCAACAATTAGCTTTAGAAAGACGACGGTTTCTTTCTTTTTATAAGATTTAATACTATATTTAATTGAATAAACTCTTAGAGATTTGTAGATGTAATTAACCTGCAAGCCTCTCAACTCCTAGGGGGAGTCATTTAATGGACGGTTTTAGTCAACAACAAGAAAAACAACTACTTAAAACATTGGAAAAGGAAAGCGAACAACTTAATATTGTTGAACGAAGAGGTTTTCTTAAAAATGCAATGGCTATGGTAGGTGGAAGCGTTGCTTTTGCTGGAGCTGGAGGCGCTATTGCGGGTAGTTCAAATTTACCTCCCTCTGTGCCAATTTGGAGCAGAACGTTAGGCGAAGAAGTACTAACGCATCCTTATGGCAAACCTTCAAAATATGAAAAAGATGTTATTCGAAGAACCGTTGATTGGTTAACACCGGATAAAGTCTCTTCTATTAGTATGACTCCATTACACAAATTGAAAGGTATTATCACTCCTAATGGTCTTGCTTTTGAACGGTATCATGGTGGACTACCATCGATTAACCCTGATGAACATCGTTTAATCATTCACGGATTAGTTGAACGCCCTCTTATTTTTACTATGGATCAATTAAAACGTTTACCTAGCGTAACTGAAATTAGTTTCCTCGAATGCCCTGCAAACGGCGGTATGGAATGGAAGGCTCCTCAAATGGAAGGATTACAGTTTACCCATGGCATGTTGTCTTGTTGTGAATGGACAGGAGTTAGACTTTCTACGCTACTTGCTGAGGTAGGTGTTAAGCCTGAAGGCAAGTGGATATTGGCTGAAGGTGCCGATGGTTCAGGAATGTCACGAAGTATTCCCATGGAAAAAGCATTGGATGATGCGATTATTGTTTACGCTCAAAATGGCGAAGCATTACGCGAAGAACAAGGCTACCCTATCCGTCTTTTGAATCCAGGATGGGAAGGCAATACTAGCATCAAATGGTTACGACGATTAGAGATTGGTGATAAACCTTGGTACCACAGAGAAGAAACATCTAAATATACTGATTTGATGCCCGATGGACGTTCTCGTAAATTCTCCTTTGTACAAGAATGTAACTCAGTCATCACGTCACCTAGCCCAGAAGTTCCTTTTAAAGAAAAAGGTTGGTATGAAATTGAAGGGATTGCGTGGTCTGGTAAAGGCAAAATAAAAGGCGTTGATATATCTCTTGATGGCGGCGTAAGTTGGCGCCCTGCTCCATTAAAAGGATTAATTATATCAAAATGCTTAACTCGATTTAGTTATATGTATAAATGGAATGGTGAACCTTTATTGCTCCAAAGTAGGGCATGGGATGAAACAGGTTACGTTCAACCAACGTTTAAACAACTTAGAGCTATTCGCGGTGGCAATTCAATTTACCATCGTAACGCTATTCATACATGGAAGGTTTACGATGATGGTCATGTTAGAAACGCACAACTTAAGAATGCTTAAATAAAAGCTTAAGCGAAATAAGACATTTCACTTACTAACAGTTGAACTATTTTTGACCAACACAAGAATAAAGGTTACTAAACATGAATAAAAATAAATATTTAGCATTAATCATTTCTAGCTTGCTGTTTGCTTGCCAACCATACGAACAAGCAGAAAAAGATAGCGAGAGTAGCGCAGGTACAGTTCCGTCCGGCGCCTTAGTACAAACCAATTTGCCAACGTCATTTCAAATGGGTGATCATGCAGCTGAAGAAGTGATAGCTGGATGGGATATTGATATTAGACCCGATGGAATGGGCTTACCTCCTGGTTCTGGTTCCGTAGAAGATGGTGAAGAATTATATGAAGATAAATGTTCAAGCTGTCACGGTAGTTTTGGCGAAGGCGAAGGATCATGGCCTAAACTAGCGGGTGGTGAAGGAACATTAACCGATGCTAGACCGACTAAAAGCGTAGGTAGTTATTGGCCCTACGCAAGTACGCTTTGGGATTACATTCATAGAGCGATGCCCTTCCCTGCACCACAATCTTTAGAAGATGATGAAGTGTACGCAATTACTGCTTATGTTTTATACTTAAATGAAATTGTTGAAGATGATTTTGTATTAACAAAAGAAAATTTTGCAACCATTAAAATGCCTAATCAAGATAGCTTTTATGTTGATGATAGGCCGGATACCAACAACACTCGATGCATGGAAAACTGTCGAGATTCTAAAACCATCACTGAAGTTTTAGGGCCAGAATATACGGTTCATATTTTGGAAGCAGAAGCTGAAGCAAAAATCGCCGCATTAAGTAGTAACGAAGTTAAAATAGATGAAGCGATGCTCGCAAACTATAATGGTGCATGCAAAGTTTGTCATTCTATAGGTATTGCTGGAGCTCCAAAGTTTGGTGTAAGTRRWGAYTGGASTTCNMGACKWGTGCWWMNGWWMWGATGCTATCTATAATAATGCGATTAATGGTCTCAATGGAATGCCGGCCAAAGGTGGTCGAAGTGATTTGTCTGATGACGCAGTAAAGGCGATTGTCGACTATATGCTCAACTCTGTTAACGCTAACTAAGGATAATGTTAATGAAAAATAATTTAATATTGATAACAATAACAACTATTAGCTTCATAGCTCTCGCGACGTTTTCAAACATTTCGATTGCTGAAGATTCTGCAACAAAAGAAACCAAGCAAATAGAAAAAACGGATATTGATAAAGGTCAAGATTTAGCCTTTACTCGAAAAAAAGGAAATTGCTTAGCGTGTCATTTTGTTCAGGGTGGTACTTTAACTGGAAATACTGGCCCTGCTCTTATTGCAATGAAAGCTCGCTTTCCAAAACGAGAAGTGCTCTACAGCCAGGTATTTGATGCCAGAATCAAAAACTCAAACACCATCATGCCCCCTTTTGGCGCGCATGGCGCTTTAAGCAAGGCAGAAATTGATTTAATCGTTACATGGCTTTATACATTGTAAATAACAGATAACCATTTATTTAATATTCAAAAAGGTAAACAAACATGAGCATATCAAGAAGAAGTTTTTTTTCAAACTTAGGCAAGAGCGTCGCTTACTTAGCCGTTTTAAGTAGCCTGCCTAGAATCGCTTGGGCAAAGTGGAACATCAAAGCATTTACAGCGCCTAATTTAGATGCGGCCATTAAAATTAATTATGGTGACTTACCAATTGTTGACAGTGACCTCGTTAAATTAAAAGCGCCCGCTATTGCTGAAAATGGCGCGGTTGTCCCCATTACCGTAGAAAGCAAGTTAGCCAATACCAAAAGTATTAGTCTTTTTGTTCCTGACAATCCAGGACCTTTGGTTGTAAAATTTAATCTCGGCCCTAGCAGTGTCGCTAAAATAAAAACACGAATTCGTATGGGTAAAACATCTGAAGTGATCGCATTAGTTGAAGCTGATGGCAAATTACATAGAGCCAGACAAGCGGTTAAAGTCACCATTGGTGGGTGTGGCGGATAGTTTTTCTTTCCGGTTAAAGTTAATTGACCTGAATTCAAGAGATTGAACAAAATACAAATTTGGAGTTACAAAATGAAAATTAGAGTGAAAGCAAAAGAAAAAAATGGCATAGTTGCKGCGAAGTTATTAATYAARCACCCAATGGAAACTGGGCGTCGTAAAGATAARGACGGAAATCTWATYCCATCAAAACATTTAACCACMGTTACTCTWGAYTACAAWGGTGAAACAGTTTTTGAYGCACATATGGGAACRGGTGTTTCTAAAGACCCYTATATTTCTATTTCCTTTACCGGCGTRAAAGGTGAATCATTTGAAGTYAATGCKGCRGAYAATACCGGTGAGACTGCTAAAAAGACGGTAAAAATTAAGTAGTAYTAAAGTTGTTAAAACATAATCACTCTTAAWATAAAAAGNTAAGGGTGNTTTTTCACAATTAAGGAGAATTATCGTGAACTTAATAAAAACGAATAAATTTCATTGGCTCGCTRGCATYGCAACAWTATTTTTAAGTGTTAGYGTTAATTCTCRAAATAACGAARGYAAAYCAAGTRGCTTYCAAGAAAAYGTAAAAGAAGACATTCAACARTTTCGAGATTTTTATTCTAAGAAATTTTCTAATATYGACATCAATGAATTTAAAGATGGTGTTTACGCAATAGATGAAAAATCACGCGAGCAATGGTTAGAAATTGAAGAATTCGCACCCTACGAAATTTCTGTTGAAGAAGGCGAAGAAGCCTTCGGAGAAAYCTTTGCTAATGGTAAAAGTTATATTGACTGTTTTCCTAAMGTKGAAGACGGCATRCGCCAAAACTATCCCTACTTTAATACCGAAAGCAATCAAGTCATCACCGTAGAGTTAGCAATTAATCAATGTCGTGAATCACATGGCGAAGAGCCTCTTGCTTTTGGAAACGGTACTTTAGCTGATATTTCTGCGTATATATCTTTCGCATCACGCGGTCAGCTTTTAGATATCAAAGTTCCTAATGAAAAAGCTTACGATGCTTATATGGCAGGAAAAAAATTCTTTTATTCTAAACGCGGTCAATTAAATTTYGCCTGTGCTGATTGTCACTTGCAAATTGCAGGTTCAATGTTGCGCGCTGATTTATTAAGCCCCGCGTTAGGGCACCCAACGGCAATGCCTGTATATCGATCCAACTGGGGTGAGCTAGGAACTTTGCATACTCGATATGCGGAGTGCAATAAAAATGTTCGAGCACAACCATTAGAATTACAAGGTGAAGACTATAGAAACTTAGAGTACTTTCAGACTTTAATGTCTCAAGGAATGGAAGTTAATGGGCCTAGCTCTAGAAAATAATCTCTTGGAAAAACTGAGGAATAGAAAAATGATAAAAAACAAATTAAATAAAATAGTCAGCCAAAAATCTAAGTTACTAGTTTTTGTTTTAGCCATGCTTAGTTTGTCAGCATGCCAAAAAACAGATTCTGAAACATCGACTAATGATAACGCTTCTACGGAAATAGTAGAACAAACCACTAGCGAATCATCTAACTTAATTGCTGAAGCTAGCAAACAATCAGCTAAAGCAAAAGAAGTTGGCTTTGAATGGTCTACGACACAAAAATTAATTGACCAAGCTCAACAAGCTGAGAAAGCTGGTGATACTAAACTCGCATCGGAACTAGCCACTAAAGCAATTAAAGAAAGTAAAAACTCTTTAGCGCAAGCAAAATACGCTGATGAACATTGGCAAGATCACACCATAAATTAAAATTGCAATAACGGGGGTCGTAGCTGCTCTAAAATTTAAAGTAGATAACTGTCAGAAACTATCTATTTTATGTTGAGTTAAATGTTATTAATCACAGCGACTCCGACCCCTGAAAACTATATTTCACCCTTAATAAATTAGGATTTTGTCATGAATCTAAGTCGAAGAGAGTTTACTCAATTATTGGCAATGGCAGGCGCTGCTGGTTTACTTCCCTCCTGCGCTTCGAGTAGCAAAAATTTAGACAAAATGTACGATATCCCAAATTGGGGGGATGTTCGTTTATTGCACATGACCGATTGCCACGCTCAATTAAATCCCGTTTATTTTAGAGAACCTAACGTTAATTTGGGTTTTTATGACGCTCACGGAAAAGCACCGCATTTGGTTGGCGAACGATTATTAAAACGATTCGAATTAGGCAATGATCCGATTGCGACTCATGCTTTTACTTATTTAGATTTTCAAAACTCAGCGGAGCAATATGGAAAGATCGGTGGCTTTGCACATTTGAAAACACTAGTCGATCAATTGAGAGGTGATTACGGAAAAGACAAAACACTATTATTAGATGGTGGCGATACTTGGCAAGGATCGGGGACCGCTTATTGGACTCAAGGTAAAGACATGGTTGATGCCTGTAATCTTTTAGGCGTTGACATTATGACTGGACATTGGGAATTTACCTACCAAGATACTCAAATTCTGAAAAATATCGAAGACTTTAATGGTGAATTTTTAGCACAAAATGTGCGTGTGACTGAAGATGCCTTATTTGATGATGCTCCGGCTTATGATGAAGACACTGGACACGCATTTAAGCCCTATACTATGAAAGTACTAAACGGTCATCGTATAGCGATTATCGGACAAGCCTTTCCCTATACCCCAATTGCCAACCCTAAACGATTTATTCCTGACTGGACTTTTGGTATTCGTGATGGTGATATGCAAGAATTAGTCGATGAAATTAAAGCTAATGAAAATCCTGCTGCCATTGTTGTACTTTCTCATAACGGTATGGACGTCGATTTAAAAATGGCATCTGTTGTTTCTGGGATTGATGCTATTTTTGGTGGACATACACACGATGGGATCCCAAAAGCTATCGAAGTACAAAACAATTCTGGTATGACACTGGTCACCAATGCTGGATCTAACGGTAAATTTTTAGGTGTTATGGATTTCAAATTTACCAATGGAAAAATGTCCGGTTACAATTATAAATTATTGCCTATTTTTTCTAACATGTTAAAAGCTGATGTGGAAATGCAAAATTATATCGACACCATGCGAAAACCCTTTCTAGAAAAACTTCAAGAGCCTCTCGGCGTTGCTGGTACGTTACTTTATCGCCGAGGTAATTTTAATGGCACATTTGATCAAGTGATTTGTGATGCGCTTAGAGCTGTTCACGATACGCAAATTTCCTTGTCGCCTGGATTTAGATGGGGTACTAGTGTTCTTGGTGGTCAAACAATCACAATGGAACATGTATTAGATCAAACCTGTATTACCTACCCTGAAACTTACGCAAGAGAAATGAGTGGCGAACAAATAAAACTTATTTTAGAAGATGTTGCCGATAATCTTTTCAATAAAGACCCTTATTATCAACAAGGTGGTGACATGGTTCGCGTTGGCGGTCTAGACTATGCGCTTGATCCAATGGGTAGTGCCGGTAGTCGAGTGACAGAAATGCAACTCGACGATGGCACCAAAATTGAAGCCAGTAAAAATTACAAAGTGTCGGGTTGGGCAACCGTAGGAAGTAAAGCGCCGGGAGCACCCATTTGGGATGTGGTCGCAGAATACATGCGTAGTAAAGATACTATTGACTTCAAAAAGATCAACACGCCAAAGCTAGTTAACATAAAAGATAATCCTGGAATGGCATAACCCAATTCCTTATTCTTTTTTTTTAGTTTTGAGAACTCAAATGAAAAATAAAGCAATCTACTTGATGAAAAAAATAAGTTTATTGCTTTTCTTTTGTAGTTTAACTATTTCACTCAATTCAAATGCTTCTGCAGTTCAATTATCGAAAAATAATTTAAATCTAAATGCGGAATATCTAGAAAATAAAGACAAGAACTCTCCATTTTTTTTAATATTACATGGCACTTTTGCATGGCATGGCATGGAACTGATTAACGCCTTACAAGAAAATCTTAACGAAGAAAGTTATGGCAGTTTAGCCATCACTCTTAGTCTTTCTGAAAATAACCGTAGTAGCTTTTTTGATTGTACTCATCCTATTATCTCAAAGCATCAAGATGCGCAAGAAGAGTTAAACTTTTGGCTTACTTGGATAGAAGGTAAAGGGTATAAGAATATCCACATCATTGGACATTCTAGAGGTGGAGTGCAAGTTGCACAATTTTCAGCTAACCAATCAAAACGAATTAAGAAAGTCTTTTTAATTGCACCAATGGTTTGGAGTTCAAAACAAACCGCTAACTCATTTAAACATGAAAATGAGAGAAACTTAAGTAAAGCCCTAAAAACCGCGTCTATTCAACCAAGTGATCAGTTATTTAATATCAATCAAGCACTTCATTGTTCCAATACTAAAATATCAAATGAAGCATTTATTTCCTATTACCACTCTAAACCAATTAAGAATACGGTGGAATTACTTCCTCAAACCAAGAACTCTATTTATATTTACTTGGGAGATTCAGATCCTTTAACCTCTGCATTTAATCAATATTATTCTAAAGTTGGAAAACTCAAGCATGTTGTTTTAAAAACAATTGAAGATGCGGATCACTATTTCAGAGATTTTGCTACAGAAGATATTGTCGAAGATATTATTTCACAGGTGAAATAGCTTAGTAACGACTATGAAGAAAACATTAAAATTAATTCTCCTCATTTTAACACCTTTTTTATTTGGCTTGTTTAGTCATGTTGCTCTATCACAATCGCCAAGAACCGTAGAGCAATACGAAATTATAGAAAGTACCAATCTTAGCCAAATAATTGAAGATAACCAAAATCAGAGCAAAGTAATTATACTCTACGTATCATCTCCATTTTGTCCGTATTGTAAAAAACTTGAAGCTGAAATTCTAAAGCCTATGTTAAGAAGTGGCGATTATTTAGAAACAGTCACGCTAAGAAAATTTGTCATAGATTCCAAGCAACCGATTATAGGTTTTGATGGTCAGTCACAAAGCCCTAAGTCTTTAATGGATCAATACCAAGTGAAAGTAACACCAACATTACTTTTTTTAGATAAAAATGGAAAACAATTAAGTGATGCGATTGTCGGATATTCTAATGATGAGTTTTTTTGGTATTACTTAGATATGGCAATCAAAAAATCAAACCAACGGCTAAAAAAATCAGTCGTTGGTTCTACTCTTTAGTCTTGGCATTCAGATCTGGCATTTAGCTACTTTCTATTTATTCAAAAACGCATTAAACGCATTCTGACATTCAGTCGTTTTAAGCGCAGAAGCAAATACCTTCGCCTCTTTCTCCATCAACACTAAAACAGAATCGATCTCATCAGCCTTTAACAATGCTTTAGTATCGGTGAGCGCTCTTAAAGAGCTTTTAGTAAGCCCTTTAGCCAGGATTTGTGCATCGCCCCAAGTTGATTCTATGCTCGCTGAAGTTTTGTTAACTAATCCACAAGACAAAGCTTCGTCAGCTAAAAAGGTACGCCCCGTTAACAGCCAATCATGCGCTCTAGCCGTTCCGCACCGTTGTGCTAACAACCTAGAAGAACCACCTTCGGGGGTCAAACCTAACTTAATGAATGGTACCGAAAACTTAGTATCGTCACATGCCACAACCCAATCACAGTGAAGTAACATCGTCACGCCAATACCTACAGCAGCACCGCCTACCGCCGCTATTACCGGCTTTTTCAATGTTGCCATGGCGCGTAAAAATTGAATGACATTACTTTCATTATTAAATTCAGTCTCTAAAAAGTCAGCCAAGTCATTACCCGCACTAAAGTGCTTATTATCACTACGAATAATGATGACCTTAATATCATTTGAATTTTCAGCATAGTTTAAGTGAGAGACCAAAGAACCGTACATTGCATCGGTTAGAGCGTTCATTTTTTCGCCACGAGATATCTGTATTTCATAAACAGAGTCTAACTGGTTGGCGAAGATTTCATTTGTATTCATTTTTATCCATCAAATGTTAATAACTAATTTAACAGCTTATCAAAAATGATGAAAAAGTGTAAACTAAATTAGACAAAATCAAGCTAAACTAAATTAAGCTAAATGCTAGAACACACAATATTAGGAAAGTCTAGATGTCCAATGAAAACGTAGAAGATCGAATTGAAGAACTTGAAATGAAAGTAACCTTTCAAGATCAACTGATTGAAGATTTAAACCAATCGCTAATCCAACAGCAGCTCGATTTCCGAAAATTCACTCAAATTTTGGAAAACGTTGTTTCTCAAGTTGAAAACATTGGTACCGACAATCAGCTCTCAAATAGTGCTGAATCGCCGCCTCCTCATTATTAGTAATGGCTAACTATCTCTAACTTTATCAGAAGAAGGCAAATAACTAGAGTCTAATATTCACAAATGTTGGTAATTAGACTCTAAACAAGAGGCTATAAACAGAAGTTCTTTCTAGTCGTTGAAGCTACTAAAAAGCAAACTAGCATTAGTGCCACCAAAGCCAAAACTGTTAGACAAGAAAGTGCTAATTTGTGTATTCTCAGTTTTTCTAACAATCGGCAAATCGACCGCTAAAGGGTCAAGCTCATTAATATTGATTGAGCCAGCAATAAAGCCATGCCTCATCATTAATAAGCTATAAATCGCTTCATGTACACCGGTTGCACCTAACGCATGACCCGCTAACGACTTAGTTGACCCCATTTTAGGTAACTTATCTCCAAAGGTGTCTTTTATTGCACCTAACTCAGCGGTATCGCCTACTGGCGTACTTGTACCGTGGGTATTCACATAATCGACTTCGCCCTTCATTCCTTGCATAGCCTGTTGCATACATCGCATAGCACCTTCACCAGATGGCGCGACCATATCATAACCATCGGAAGTTGCACCATAACCGATGAGTTCCGCATAAATATGTGCACCTCGAGCCTTCGCATGTTCTAATTCTTCTAAAACCAAAGCACCACCGCCTCCAGAAATAACAAAACCATCTCTAGTTGAATCATAAGGTCTTGATGCGGTTGTTGGGGTGTCATTGTATTTAGATGATAACGCGCCCATTGCGTCAAACAGCAACGTTAAACGCCAATCTTCTTCTTCTCCACCACCAGCAAAAACAATATCTTGTTTACCCATTTGGATCTGCTCGTAAGCATTACCAATACAATGTGCACTAGTTGCGCAAGCAGAAGAAATTGTATAATTAATGCCTTTGATTTTAAACGGTGTTGCTAAACAAGCTGATGTTGTACTTGCCATGGTTTTTGGCACGGCATATGGGCCGACTCGTTTAACGCCTTTGGCTAAACAAATATTAACTGACTCAACTTGTGCTTTTTGAGACCCGCCTCCAGAACCCATTATTAGTCCAGTTCTAACGTTGGAAACCATATCATCTCCAAGTCCAGCATCTTTAATCGCTTGTGCCATAGAAATATAAGCGTAAGCCGAAGCATCGCCCATAAATCGACGTACTTTACGRTCAATATGATCTTCAATCTTAATATTAGGRCTTCCACAAACTTGGCTACGTAAACCCACTTCTTTATATTTCTCACTAAACGTAATGCCAGACTTCCCTTCTCGTAAAGAGTCAGTCACTTCATCTACATTATTTCCGAGACAAGAGACAATACCCATTCCAGTTATAACAACACGTTTCATTTTTGTTCCTCTATTTTAAACTTTATCTGATTTTTTAAATTCGCTATTTTCAATTGGTTCGGCTTTATCTGTTTCTAAAACCTAAAAGTTTTCAGTTGACTCAAAAAGACCTACTTTCAATTTTTTAGCGGTATAAATTTCTTTACCATCTACTGCAACGCTACCGTCAGCAATGACCATTGACAGACCGCGCTTAATAATTCTTTTTACATCAATTTTATAAGTTACTTTTTTAGCTGTTGGTAAAACCTGACCAAAAAATTTAATTTCGCCAGAACCTAACGCTCGACCTTTACCTAAACTTCCATCCCAAGATAAATAAAAGCCGGCTAATTGCCACATTGCATCTACGCCTAAACAACCAGGCATTACTGGATCGGTTTTAAAATGACAATCAAAAAACCATAAATCAGGAGTGATATCTAACTCAGCAATGATAACGCCTTTTCCGTATTCCCCACCTTCATCGGAGATCTTTGTAATACGGTCCATCATCAACATATTTGGTAATGGAAGACGCGCAATACTTCGGCCTTCAGTTGCAGTACCAATTAATTCTCCATTGCCACATGCGATTAAATCTTCACGCGAAAAACTCTCTGTTCTGCTCATTATTGTRYCCYGTAATTGCTWCTNATARTNNTKCTWYNTMAWAKWYMNGCKYTRTYAWMYYTYGYKYWAYKATCCCTTGTTTAACCTCACGATCTGGTATGACCTTGCATATTTTATTATAACACACTGATATATATCGGTTATTTCAGCTAACACGTGTTCGCTATTTAATCATACAGATGGTTAAATATTCGATTATAATCGATTACTTTATTACTACTCGCTTAACAGCCGAAATAATTAAAAGAATGAAAAAACCTGAAGAATTCTTACGTAACTATTGGCAAAAACAACCTTGTTATTTAGCTAATAGTTTTGACGCGCGACTTGACTATCTTTCTGCCGATGAGGTAGCGGGACTAGCTCTTGATTCAGAGATAGAATCTAGGTTAATTTTACAGTCAAACAACACTGGCCAAGATCTGACTTGCGACGATTTCGCTTGGACCGTCGAACATGGTCCATTTGATGAAAGCCGGTTTACCCATTTAACTGAACAAGGCTGGACTCTGCTGATCCAAAGTGTCGATTCTTGGTTGCCTGAAACACGCGATATTATTAAACAATTTAACTTTATCCCAAATTGGCGGTTTGATGACTTAATGGTTAGCTTTGCCGTCGATAAAGGCGGAGTTGGTCCCCATATTGATAATTATGATGTCTTTTTACTTCAAGCTAGTGGTACTCGCCGTTGGAGAGTGGGAAAAATGGGTGATAAACCGAAACTCACTAATACTAATTCAGTTTTACCCCATGTTGATGAATTTGAAGC
>NVTT01000004.1 GCA_002401655.1 Gammaproteobacteria bacterium
GGTAACGAAACAGTACTTCTCCCGCTATACAAAATCACTCCACCTTTCCAGTTTCCGGTACATTGCTCTGCGAGTTTGGCTAGCCCATTGTAGTCAGAATTTTGTAGTGATACTGATTTTTTAATTTCTATCCCCCAAGTATCAAGACCTCGTTCTATCACAAGATCCACTTCATTTTTGTCTTTATCTCTGTAATGACTAAATTGTAAATCTGGATCGTACCATTGAGCGAGACAAATTATTTGTTGTATCGCAAAACTTTCTAATACGCCACCAAATTGATTGGAATAGTCTAACCAATTTTCTTCAGAAAGCCTGTTTAAAGCACATGCTAATCCACTATCTAACATGTGTAGTTTGGGTGCTTTGATCAATCTTTTCCCTCGATTAGAATGCCATGCGGGTAATCTACGGATCAGAAAAAGTCTTTCTAATATTTGTAAATAGGTTTCGACGGTTTTTCTAGCGATACCTAAATCCACGCTCAAATTATTAATGTTTAGTATCGAAGATGTTCTTAATGCGGTCAGTTCTATTAATTTGGTCATATTTGTAGTGTCATAGATCTTCGCTATATCTTTAACATCTCTTTCAATAATAGCTCTAAGATATTCTCTATGCCACCGCCATGCTCGTTTTTCACTACGTAAACAAGGTTCGGGGTAACCTCCAGAACAAACGGCTTTGGCAAGTCCTATTACTATTTTTCGATCTCCAACGGTTTCCGCCATATATTTATTATTCAATAATTTATCGACAAAATTGTTTTGACTGTTTTGTTTTTCAGCTTCAGTTAGTGGTGATAACTGAATAACTTCCATACGGCCGGCCAATGAGTCTTGTATAGCTGGTAATAACCTTAAATTTGAAGAGCCTGTTAGTAAAAATCTGCCTGGACTTCTATTTTCATCAACGGATGCTTTTATTTCGGTAAATATTTCTGGTACTCGTTGGACTTCATCAAGAGTGACTTTGGTTGGAAGGGAAAGTATAAAACCCTCTGGATCTTGCATTGCTGCTTCTCTCACAGTTTTAGAGTCAAAAGATATATATTCTCTTTTGTTATCGACCATTTTCACTAAAGTTGATTTTCCTGATTGTCGGGGTCCTAAGACGCAAACAACGGGAGTGTCTGACATCGCTTCGTGGACTAACTTTAGGGCTTTTCTACAAAACATAATTGCAAATTTTCATGAGTTTTTGGTTTCGACTAATCTTAACATTGAGGCTCGACTAATTGCAATATTGTATAGCCGTTAAATGTAACTTTTATGCCTGACTAATTGCAATATTATTATCAATAATGACAGAAGATCTAGAAGGAGAGCGGATAAATAATTCTTCAATAAACAGGGCAATTTTTACAAGAGGCGAAAGAAAAAAGAAAAAAACAAAAGGGGTTATGCATATAGCAACACGTAAAATGAGAGGCATGTACATGCCTCATGCCTAACTCCTTACTAGTAATCGAAGGGGCCATTGATATTTTGTCAAATGGCTGTCGAAAGCCTAATCAGCTAAGGACGGTGTTTATCAAATTCATTTATTAGTGCTGTAGTGGATGATATTGGTGATGTGGTAGATAAAGTTTATACCCGTGACGGTGGTTGTTCAGGATGAAGGTTGTTGTTGATGACAAAGTGATGCACCACCGGGTCACCGAGGCGCTGCGCGCTTAAAGATACCAACTACCATAAAAAGACATCATTGTATCTATTTGTGTGTTTTTGTTGTTATAATAGCTACTACTGTGTCTGCTATTGGTTTATTATGAATGAGTTGTCTTTATTATCAGCAACCGATGTTCAAACATCAATGTGCGAATGGCTTATATCAAATAGGAAAGCATTAAAGCTATCAAGAGAAAAGTTGGCTAGTCGTAGCACCGTGCCCGCTGCTACCATAAAAAAATTTGAAACAACAGGTCAAATCTCATTTCGTCAATTCTTAATGCTTTGGCAAAGCTTAGATGATTTGGCGCGTTTAAATGCGTTAACTAAACCCTCAGCCAAAATAAATAAACCACCAAGGTCAATTGATGAGGTGCTCAAAGGGTGAGTTATGAAAAAGTAAATAAACTAGAGGTTTGGCGCACATTATCTGATGGTAGTTCTATTGTCGTTGGTGAATTAGCACAAAACAAGCAAGGCGTATATTTTCAATACAATGACAATTATTTAGACAACTTTTCCAACTTATCCCCCTTTAATCTTAGCTTCGACTTTACACTACAACTATCTCCGAAAAAGCCTCACAACGGGTTGCATGGCGCATTCTCAGACTCACTTCCTGATGGTTGGGGTTTATTGCTAATGGATCGTATATTTAGACAGGCAGAAATATTACCAATCCAAGTTACCGCTATGGACAGGCTATCATTTATCGGCGATAGAGCAATGGGAGCGCTTTCTTTTCTTCCTGTTTCAATTTTACATCATCAAGATGACTCTCAAAATTTAACCGTTGCCGAGTTAGGCTTGCAAGCACAAGCTATATTTGATGGCCAAACATCCGAGGTTTTGCAGGCATTAGTCAATGCTGGAAGTTCTGGCGGTGCCAGGCCTAAAGCGCAACTATACTTAAAAGGATCTGACAATAACTATTGCAGCACTAAGGCAAGTGATGGTTCTGAAGCTTATTTGGTAAAATTTACTTCCTCTCAACTCGCTTTAGGCCATGAAGAAGGGCTTTGTGAAGCCAGTTATTTAACGATGGCAAAGCGAGCGGATATTGATGTACCTAAATGGAAGCTATTAGATGCCCCTAAAAGTTCGGGTGCCACAAAATGGTTAGCAGTAAAGCGTTTTGATACCTATTTAAATAAAAATGGCAAAGAAGGGCGGTTTCACTTACACAGTGCTTGTGGGCTTCTTGACGCCGATTATAGAATGCCAAGCCTTGACTATGAAGAGTTGATTAAAGCGAGTAGTTTACTTTGTAGAAGCCCTGCGGCAGGACAAAAAATGTTTCGCCGTATGATATTTAATCTATTTTCTTTGAATCAAGATGATCATAGTAAGAATTGGGCTTTTCTACAAAATGACCATGGCGAATGGCATCTTGCCCCCTTTTACGATATTACCTTTAGCCCATCTCCATATAATGAACATGCAACCGCATTTGCTGGCTTTGGGAAAAAACCGAGTTTGAAAGTTATGCAAAAATTGGCCATTCAGGCTAACTTCTCAAATTGGAAACAAGCCCAGCATGTGATTAACGAAGTAGTAGAAGCAATTAGTAGCTTTAATATGAGCGCCCAACGGTTAGGAGTAAAGCCTGAAACTATAAGACTTATTTCAAAGCAACTAGAGAATGTTTACCAAGAAAATAAGACATTATTGGCTTAAGTTGTTTTACAAAAAAAGTCATGTTTATTTTACAATGTTTAACTCCTTACTAGCATTATTCAAAACTTTGAAATATGACTGGCGTAATAAATTGGCAATACTTGTAGTTTTGGATCTTGAATTGAGCCAGTGCTACTAATGAATTTTACGGCTAAATTAGGTTGATGCTTTTTGATACGTTGAATAAAATGTAGACATTTCTCTTTTGTGCTATTATTGGTGCTGTAAAAGGTGCTATAGAGGTGTGTATGTTGTCAATTACGGCAAATGATTTAAAACGAAATGGAATTGCTGGTATCGAAAGAGTAATGCATAACTCTGACGAAAAGAGTGTGATGGTAGATGTTCGGGGTAAAGCTAGGTATGTTATCTTGTCTGTCGAAGAGTTTAACCAGTTTCGTGAATACCAACTTGAACAAGCGATTACAGAGGCTGAAAGTTGYATTCGTAAAGGTGARTATTCAACAATYACTGATTTTGATTCTTATGCAACAAAGTTARAAGCYGAGATTATTAATGCTCTTTAGCRTTATTCGCCCAGARTCTTATKCAAAACGTGAAAGAAAGTTTTTTAAAAAATATCCTGARTTAATTAAGCAATACRTTAAAACTTTAAARCTGTTGTCRTTAGATCCTAAGCATCCGTCTTTAAGGCTACATCAAATTAAAAGTAAAAATTGCCATTCAATTTCTATTAATATGCAATATAGAGTTTTACTTACTTTAAAGTTACTTAATGACGGTAAAATCATCCTTGTTGACGTGGGTGATCATGATAGTTATTCTCACTAGTTACTTTCCAATATCGTAGATCTGATCCCTTCTCCCTTGACGGGAGATTCCTAAATGAACGTAGGCTCATAGAGTAATGCATGAGCAATTGCTGGGAGTTAGTTTGAGTGTGCTCTTGACACTAAACTTGTGAATACCTATTTATGGATACGTGTAACCAGATCACAGAGAATTCACCCGATAAAGATGTAAATACTTGTAATCATGGCAATATTTCACTTTATACCGATCAATTAATCCTATAAAATTCAGCAAAATTATTAAACACGAACTAGAATTGGGTAACTTTATTAAATTATCAAGTGATCTAAGTTCTAATTCAAGCGTTATAGAAGCTATCTAGATATGCGGCAAGGAAACTATAGTTTGAGTAAAATAAAATATTTGGTCAGTTCTTTTCTAGAATCCACCAGACAAACAAAGCGTGGGATCTCCTTACTCTTTGATTCTATTGCTATATCGCTCAGTATTTACTTTTCGTTAAGCATTTCCAATTCAAGTTACACTTTATCGGGTAGTCTTTGGTACTTTGTAGCCATTCTCATTTTAAGTTTAATCATCTTCGCAAAAATTGGTTTTTACCGAGCTATTTTACGTTACATGGGTTTGAAAGCCCTTTTTACCGTTGTTACTGGCTTGGCATTATCAACTTTAGTTTTTGCTGTTAGTTGTTATTTTTACTCTATTCCATTTAGAAGCAATACCCTTTTATTGTACTGGTCTTTTTCTTTAGTCAGCATTGGTGGTGCTCGCTTAGTAACCATCGCCTATATTCGCTCTAAACTTGAAAAATCATTTAAATCGGTTGCTATTTATGGGGCAGGTCAAGCTGGTAGAGAGCTTGCAAGAGCTTTAGGCCAAAGTAATCGGCATAAAGTAGTCGCTTATTTTGATGATAATCCTGCGACGTTTCGCTCTGAAATTGATGGAGTGAAAGTTTATTCACCTATTTCTTTGCAAGATATCATTGCTAAGAAAAATATTGTCCAAATTTTATTAGCGATGCCTTCTACAAGCCATGCTAGACGTTCTGAAATACTCACTCGGTTAGAACCTTTACCCATTAAAGTTAAAACCATTGCATCGTTAGAAGAGATCGTTAATGGAAATTCAATTGAATCCCTAAAGGACATTGAAATTGAGGACTTATTAGGGCGTGATTCGGTATCGCCCAATAAAGAACTTTTGCGTTCTAGTGTCACTAATAAAGTAGTGATGGTGACAGGTGCTGGTGGTTCAATCGGTTCTGAGTTATGTAGACAAATAGTCGCATTAAAACCAGCTTCTATTATTCTCTATGAGCTTTCTGAATTTGGCTTGTATTCTATTGAAAAAGAATTGCGAAAAATTGCCGTAAAGTTGTCCGTTGATTTAGAAATTGTTCCATTATTAGGTTCTGTTCAACATAAAATGCGAATGATTCGGGTACTGCAAAAATATAACGTTCAAACGGTTTATCATACTGCCGCCTATAAACATGTACCTATTGTYGAACATAATGTSGTTGAAGGTATTCGTAATAATGTTTTTGGTACCTGGTATGCKGCTGAAGCGGCTGCTGAAGCKAATGTAGAGCGTTTTGTTTTAATTTCKACYGATAAAGCGGTTAGACCCACTAATGTTATGGGAGCTTCTAAACGCTTCGCTGAGCTAGTTTTACAAGCACTTAATTCACGTGGTTGTTCTACGATATTTACCATGGTTCGATTTGGCAATGTTTTAGGTTCATCAGGTTCTGTGGTTCCCTTATTCCGAGAGCAAATTAAAAATGGTGGTCCGGTTACGGTTACTCACAAAGACATCATTCGTTATTTTATGACCATTCCAGAAGCTGCGGGTCTTGTTATTCAAGCCGGTGCTATGGGCAAGGGCGGAGACGTATTTGTTTTAGACATGGGCGACCAAGTTAGAATTTCAGAGTTAGCCGCGCGAATGATTCATTTGATGGGTTTGACAATAAAAGACAAAAAGAATCCGTTAGGGGATATTGAGATTAATTATTCTGGTTTACGTCCGGGTGAAAAATTATACGAAGAGCTATTAGTGGGTGACAATGTTGTAGGTACAGCTCATCCTAAAATAATGACGGCCAGTGAAGAGCAACTTCCATGGGCTGAAATGCAAAGAGCATTAATATTATTGAATGAACTTTGTGAAGAGATGGACTGCGAAGGGATTGTTCAACTGCTACTTAAAATGCCAACAGGCTATAATCCACAACATGCTGTTTGTGATCTTTTGTGGGATGAAGACCGAAATAAAAATAATGTGGTTAGATTTAAAACCAGCGTGTGAAATTTATCTAGTTTATTCGTCAGGCCTTTAGTTTAGCGTATTGACGTACTCAAGTGGCGTAGAGACATTTATCTTAGCCATCTTATAATCCTTTACGTTTCTTGTTAGGATAATGTCCATTTCATGGGTAAGCGCCGTAAAATACTGAATGGCGTCTTCAAAATCTTTAAAATCTGATGATAGCGCTCTTTCTATTTCATCATCGCCACAATTTAATACTTTGACCAATTTTTTGATCTTAGTAAGCGAGCGGATCGCTTTGTCTTTATTAAAATGACGGGATAGAATATAAAACATATTGGCAATAACGACTGGGGAAGTAAACGCTAAAACTGTTTTCTTTTGAATCAATAAGAAAAGTTCGAGTGACGGTTCAAAATATGGTTTTCTTTCAGTCAATAAATCTAATATCACATCTGAATCAAGGAAAACTTTATCTTTGTTCATGTGTATTTATTTTCTAAATAATCGGTATAACGCTCTCTACTTACATCAGTATTTTGATCCTTAAGAATCCCGGCGAGCTCTCCTACAATTCCAGGGATTTCGGCATCGTAGCCATTTTTCCTTTGATTTAGCATTTTAAAATAGTTTTCAGCAAGTTTTGATAAAGAAATATGANTGATNTTTTCKYWWNAAATWTTWGNTKATWNNATCAMTYKMKMATYWRKYWGWARYKTTRAWKYMRWRKNNTSATKSWWTWTRKAAANTAYRTKTWWWTKANAMTAAAAATACTACGTGCTGGTGTTTTTGTCAATAAAATACTTGTTCATTTTTTTAATGATAAGCGTAGGTATATTACGCTCAAATCTTCAATTTACTGAGTAAAGTTATATTCATATTTAAAGTAAAAATTGTAATGTTTATCTGTTTCTAAATTAATTTTTGATTCTCCTACCGTATTACCAAAAGTAAATCGATCAGAATCAAGAATTAGATGATACTCAAACGATAACTGAGTCAGTGTTTCGGCGACTTTACTGACACTATTTCCAAGTAATGGATCGTTGGGATATAAATCTCTGTTATTGGTATTCAATTTCGCATTTTTTAGTTTAATTAACCAAGAATCTCCATTAATTAACCTACCAACAAAAGTTATTGTATTGGTTTCCGCGTCGTTATCATAGGTTGAACCAATGCTACGCTGACGATAGCGATAACCGGAACGATAGATGGTATGTTCATAGTAACAATCTTGAGAAGTATCTTCTGCTGATGCGCAACTAACTTGTGTATCTGTGTATTCGTAATTGACCAATATTTGCTGTTCACCTATGGAAAACTGAGTTTCTATCCCATATAAAAAAGCCTTATCGGTTATTTGTAGTGTTCCAGGGCTTGGGCTATCTTCGCCAATTGACTGAGCATAAATAGCGTAAGGTACTTTAAAAATAGTATCGCCCCAACGACCATCAAAACCAGCTAACTGATTGCCTAACTTTGTCAAATTATCTTCACCGCAGGTGGTAGTTCCATCGGCACATTCTGTTCTTCCCAATAATCCTCTTACAAAGTCATCTAGCGATTCAGGTTGATCCTTGCCTCCCCATTGATAAGACCAAGATAATCCTAGCTCAAGACGTTTGAAAGGTTTAAAGGTTGCTCGAGAGCTCCATAGTTTTGCATCGGGAACAAAACGATCGTGTTCGAGCTGAGCAATTTGAGCGGTAAACGTCCATGGTCCTATCCAGCTGAGCCAAGGCGTTTCAAAAGCTTGGGTATTATCACGTTTGATAGTAATTGCGGGTAATGGGCGGGCATTGGTTGATAGGATTAAGCTGGTGTCATAACCTGGCCCCCACCACTTATCAACGGCTCCAATATCTATCACCCAATTGCTGTATCGATAAGCTATGTAACTGCCATCTATATTCAGCTTATCTTGATTAGTCGATAAATTATAGGCTTTGTTGTAGTTCGCTTGAAATTTACCGGCAAAATTCGTTCCCGTGTATTCCGTAGAAATAGTTGCGGTAGAGCGCTCAAAATCGTTAGAACCAAAAGATGTAAATCGTCGTTCATTACTCGATAGATATAAACTTGCTTTGTTGTCGATCGATTTCGAATTTAGCGAATTCATCTTTCTACGTAGATGAGAGAAAGCTATTTGTTGTGAATTGGATAATGAATTTGGGGCAATTCTTTTTAGTTGATGAGCAATACTTGTCCACATTAATGGATAAGTTGTTACTGGCATATCTAATATGCCAGTATCCGACAATAGTTGGATGTCTGCTCTTAAACCAATATCATTTGCTTCGATCCAAGGTGCTGATGAAACAGATGAGCTGACAATAAAAAGAAAAAGGAGAAAGTGTGTGCGCATTTGCATTAGTTTATAACCAAATGTGAAAGTGTCATTTAATAGTTCAATTGTAACATCCTCATCATATTAAAATAAACGCTTTAAAGACAAACGTTTAAAAATAAATGGTACATAAAGTTATGCTTGATGAGTAAGGTTATCAATGCGTCGCGTCACCTATTGAAGTTCATCGATTTCAGGGTTTATTTTGCCTAATTTTTAGCGAACTTTGAAGCTTGTTTATCATTAGTTTTTATTTGCCTATTTAGTTGAACATGGTAAGCTGAGATATATTAACTACAGGGAGAAGCACTTGATAAAAGTTCTTATTGTGGATGATCACGAATTGATCCGAACCGGTATTTCTAGCATGTTAGCCGATTTCGATAAAATTAAGGTGATTGGACAAGCTGAAAGTGGTGAAGAAGCAATTAAGTTAGCTAGAGAGCTACGTCCTGAAGTTGTTTTAATGGATGCCAATATGCCAGGCATTGGTGGGTTAGAAGCCACTAGAAGATTGATCCGATTTGATCCTGATATTAAAGTCATTGCCGTGTCTGTTCATAACGAAGAACCTTACCCAACCAAGTTTATGCAAGCGGGAGCCGCTGGATATGTTACTAAAGGTGTTGATATCTCTGAAATGGTGAAAGCGATTATTCAAGTTAAAACGGGAAAACGCTATATTACTCCGGAAATCGCTCAACAAATGGCTCTTAAAGCATTAGAACCAGATTCTGAATCACCATTTGATATTTTATCCGAGAGAGAAATGCAAGTGATGCTGATGATCACGCAGGGTCAAAAAGTACAGAATATATCGGATAGTTTGTTTTTGAGCACGAAAACAGTTAATAGTTATCGTTACCGCCTTTTTGAGAAACTGAATATTGCTAATGACGTTGAGTTAACTCATATGGCAATTCGTCATGGAATTTTGGATCTTAATAAGATTGGCTGATTTTAGTTATTGCAGGTTTCGGTTAAGAAGAGGTTTTGGTTAATTAGAGATTTTTGATAGTCAAAGATCTTTAAGCTAGCGTTTTTCGATTTAGCTCTTTAGTCAACAAGCTCTTTTTCACCACTCGCTTTAGTAACCCTGTTCTTTTTTAAGCCAGCATTTTTTTAAGCAAGCTTTTTTGTAAGTAAATAGTCATCCATAATATAACCCCTACCAATATCAAATTGCGCATCTCCCACTTTTTCAAAACCGAGTTTTAAATAAATTTCATATGCGTTATTAAACTTATTAACGGTGAGGTCTAAACTAATTTTATTCGATTTTTTAGCATTTGATTCAATAAACTCGAGCATCTTACGACCATATCCTTTGCCTCGTGCTTTACTCGATAAGTAAAACTTGCTAATGAACAAGCTACTATTTTCTCTTTCTATAATTGAAAAATATCCCATAAGTCGATTCGTTGATTCGTCTGAACGTCTTAAACTAGATTTTTCATAGGCAGCAAAGTATCGATAACCCTCCGTTTGTTGTTCAGCGATGGCTTTTTCACTTTGAAATTTTTCAAGCATATAGTCTACTTGCTCATCACCGATTATAGCGTCGTAATGTTCATGCCAAATGATAGAGGCAAGTTTGACTAAAGGTTTTATCGTGGCATGATCGAGAGGTTGAATTAAAAGTGACATTATTTGTCCTATAAAAGCGCGTTTAGGTTACGTGAATGGTACGCGTAGGCTTAAGAATTGCTCGCTAGGAGCTTGTCCGAGAATAGAAAGCCTACTACGGAAAGCCAGTTTTTGCCCTATTTTCTGCTTATTCTCGTCAAAGAGAGTGACTATTCTCCTCAAATAAGCAAAAAATAGGACTAAAAACTGGCATCCCTCGCTACGGCTTCTATTCTCGGACAAGCTCCTAGGTTTAAAATGATAACAATTTCTTCTGTTTAAGTAAAAAGTAAGGTATAACCCTCTTATAAAACCGACAATAGGTTAATTCGACAACCGGTTAAGCCAATAACCGTTTAAATTTTTAAATTGTCGTGCGCTTATTTTTAAATTATCAAATCGATTAAGGATCATTAAAGGTTATGTTTAACAAAATTAGAGGCTTATTTTCTGCSGATCTTTCAATTGATCTWGGWACTKCWAAYACKTTARTTTATATGCGKGATAAAGGRATYGTMCTYAATGAACCTTCYGTSGTCGCTATTCGTCAYGAAMGAGGRGGCAATAAAACCATCGCAGCSGTAGGTWCTGCTGCCAAAGCAATGTTAGGTAGAACTCCTGGYAATATTACCGCAATTCGTCCTTTGAAAGATGGCGTTATTGCTGATTTTGAAGTGACTGAAAAAATGCTTCAAGAGTTTATTAGAAAAGTTCATGACACTAGCTTTCTAAGACCAAGTCCTAGAGTTTTAATCTGCGTACCTTGTGGATCGACACAAGTAGAGAGAAGAGCGATTAAAGAGTCCGCTTATGGAGCAGGAGCAAGAGATGTATATTTGATTGAAGAGCCTGTTGCAGCAGCTGTTGGCGCGGGRTTACCGGTKGGTGAAGCMAGAGGYTCRATGGTGGTTGAYATTGGTGGCGGAACSACYGARATYGCYATWCTWTCYCTTAATGGYGTRGTTGCTTCAGATTCRGTRAGAATWGGTGGYGATCGCTTTGATGAYGCGATWATCGAATATGTCAGACGTAATTACGGTACTGTTATTGGTGAATCAACCGCTGAGCGAATAAAACATGAAATCGGTACAGCATTTCCAGGCAACGAAGTGATGGAAATCGACGTTCGAGGTAGAAACTTAGCAGAAGGTATTCCTCGTAAATTCACTATCAACAGTAATGAAGTTTTAGAAGCTTTACAAGATCCTTTAAGTGGCATGATTAGGGCGGTGCGTTCAGTGCTTGAACAGTCGCCACCGGAATTGGCCGCCGACATCTCAGAACGTGGCATGGTTTTAACCGGCGGCGGTGCGTTAATTAAAGATCTTGACCGTTTATTTATGGAAGAAACGGGTCTACCAGTGATTGTCGCGCAGGATCCACTAACTTGTGTAGCTAGAGGCGGTGGTAAGGTATTAGAAACAATAGAAGACCATGGCGGCGATTTATTCTGGCAAGGTTAATAGGCGAATAAATAACCGAAAATAATGAGCGCGAATAAACTTGATTTGTTTTTTYAAATTTAATGGTTTTCTTTGTTGACCTCCATGACTTAAATCAGTATTATTCCGCGCTCTCGAGATAAGGGCAAATTAGTAAGTTGTTTGGCTAATTTATGTATCTTTCACGAGTGATCGTCGGGGTGTAGCGCAGTCTGGTAGCGCGCCTGCTTTGGGTGCAGGATGTCGGGAGTTCGAATCTCTCCACCCCGACCAATTTTCTTTCTGTTATGTTAGATTGTTTAGGTAAGATCGTTAGGGTTTAAATCATTTTACGCTCTCAACAATGATCTTTAATACAAGGAAAGCAAAGTAATAGGATAAACAATGCGCCCGTAGCTCATCAGGATAGAGCATCGGCCTTCTAAGCCGAGGGTAGCAGGTTCGAATCCTGCCGGGCGCACCATTTGTGGTCCTAAATAGAATATGACTATTTAGCGAATAGTCGTTTGTACTGTAATTTTAGAGGTAAGCTGAATAGTTATAATAGAATTATGGTGGGCGTAGCTCAGTTGGTAGAGTCCCGGATTGTGATTCCGGTTGTCGTGGGTTCAAACCCCATCGTCCACCCCATATTTTGGTTGTTTTAWTTAAAATAACCCYRTGTTATTRGCTTGNTTTCTAACTGTTTAGCTAGAAATRTAGCGGAATAACCGATTAGTAACCTAGTGCGAGAGTGGCGGAATTGGTAGACGCGCTGGATTTAGGTTCCAGTGTCTTGCGGCGTGAGAGTTCGAGTCTCTCCTCTCGCACCACTAGTTACTAACTTAGAAAATAAACTAAGGAAGAATTAAGGGAGATCCCCTAACCTTTTCTGACTTGAGTCAGTGGGTGGTTGCCTGAGCTTTGCTACTATCCTTTAACGATCGATGGCATATTGGTACTTACATAATATTTAGTACCGTATTTTGTTATAGTTTTCTGTTAATCAACTAGTCGCATTTCAAAGTTCACGCTACTCCTCCATAAGATCCAAGGTCAGATAAATTTGAAAGTGCAATCTGTTATAAATCGGAGCATATTATGCAAGTTTCAGTAGAAACTACATCAGGTCTAGAAAGAAAATTAACCATCGGTGTTGAGTCAAGTAAGATTGACGGTGTCGCTTTAACCAAAATGAAAGAGTTGGCTAAAACGCAACGTATTAATGGTTTCAGACCCGGTAAAATCCCTTTAAACGTGATCAAAAAACGATTTGGTGCACACGTACGTCAAGATGTGATCTCAGATGTGATGCAACGTTCTTTTTACGAAGCTGTTCTTCAAGAAAAAATGCAGCCTGCTGGTCCGCCAAGAATTGAGCCCGTTTCAATGGAAGAGGGGAAAGACCTTGAGTTTACTGCAACTTTCGATATATACCCTGAAATTAAATTAGAAGATTTCTCTAAAGTAGAGATTGAAATGACGACTGCTGAAGTAGCCGATGACGATTTAACTAAAATGATTGATACCCTACGTGAGCAACAAGCGAACTGGGTTGAAGTTAAACGTAAAGCTAAGAATGATGATCAAGTGGTGATTGATTTTGTTGGTACGATCGATGGTGAAGAGTTTAACGGCGGAAAAGCCGATAGCTTTGAGCTGTTATTAGGTAAAGGACAAATGATTCCGGGTTTTGAAGAGCAACTTGTTGGTACAAAAAACGGCGATGAAGTTGAAATCAAAGTAACCTTCCCTGAAGATTATCAAAATAAAGATGTTGCGGGGAAAGATGCCCTATTTGCAACCAAGATAAATAAAGTTAATAAAAAGGAAGCGCTCAAAATGAGTGAGCTAGCTGAGAAGCTAGGCATTGCCGACGGAAAAATTGCGGATATGAAAGCGGATATACGCAAAAATATGGAAAGAGAGTTAAAGCAGGCTATTACATCAAAAGTTAAACAACAGGTGATGGATGCTTTAGTTGAAGTACATGATTTTGAGATGCCGAATGCATTAGTTGAACAAGAGATAAACCAGCAAAAGCAACAGGCATTACAACAGTTTGGTGGCGATGCATCTAGTTTACCTGATTTACCGAATGAATTATTTGCTGATAAAGCGACCAAAAGAGTTAAATTAGGTCTGATTGTTAGCGAAATTATCAAACAAAATAAAATCACAACGGATCAAGAAAAAGTAAAAGTAAAGTTAGATGAGCTAGCATCCGTTTATGAGCAGCCTGAAGAAGTGGTTAATTATTACTTATCTGATGAGAAGCGTTTAAGTGAAATTGAGCAATTAGTTCTTGAAGATAGCGTGATTGAGTTAGTACAAGCTGGTGCTAAAGTGACTGAAAATAAGGTGACTTTTGACGAATTAATGAATCCTAAAGATGCAGAAGCAATCTCAAAAGAAAGCTCAAAAGAAAGCTCAAAAGAAAGCTCAAAAGAAAGCTCAAAAGAAGGCGCGGAAGCTAAAGAGGAAAGCTCTGATTCTGAGTAATAGTTTTACTGTTTTATGAATAAAGCGGCATAATAAATAAATATTTGTGACCCAGAGTTGAAATAACGATAGTTTGCCCATAAGTTGACTATAATTGTTTTAACTTCTGGGTTTTTTCGTTTAGGTTCGCTTATAAACTAAAAGCCCAGTATAAGAAACCGCAATAATAATCAATAATTAGAATGACTATAAGTTAGGAATATTATGAATAAAGAAATTGAGCATTTGATGGGTCTAGTTCCAATGGTGGTAGAGCAAACACCAAAAGGTGAGCGTTCTTATGATATTTATTCGAGATTACTCAAAGAAAGAGTCATTTTTTTAGTCGGTCAAATAGAAGATCATATGGCTAACTTGATTGTCGCACAACTGTTGTTTTTGGAGTCTGAAAATCCAGACAAAGATATTTCCTTATATATCAACTCACCAGGCGGTGTTGTTACTGCTGGAATGGCGATATACGATACTATGCAGTTTATCAAGCCAGATGTAAGTACTTTGTGTATTGGCCAAGCGGCTAGTATGGGAGCTTTTTTGTTGACTGGCGGAGCGAAAGATAAGCGATTCGCATTACCAAATTCGAGAATTATGATTCATCAGCCTCTGGGCGGATTTCAAGGGCAGGCATCGGATATAGAAATTCATGCAAAGGAAATCTTGAAATTAAGAGATAACTTAAATCGCATTCAAGCCCATCATACCGGTAGAAAGTTGAAAGAAATTGAAAAAGATACCGACAGAGATAATTTTATGAGCGCTGAAGAAGCAGCTAAATATGGCCTAATTGATAAAGTGATTAATTCTCGTGATACGTAATTTGCCAGTTGAGGCGAAAGTTTTGCCTTCTGTGAACTAGATTTCAAAGTCGTACGAGTGTAAATAGATACATTATTCACATATTGTCTAAAAATATGTGAAATTGAGCATCGTTCTATCGACAAAACTGACTGTTTAGGTCTAAGCTAAAGCAAACGTTATTTGATTAAGTTAATATTGATCAGTCTAATATTGAACAAACTAGTATTGAAAAAATATCGAACAAACAAATATCGAACAAGTTAGTATCAAATAATTCGTATCGAACAAATTAATAGGAAGTTTCGATGAGTGATAAAAAGAAATCAGGTGGTAGAGATGATAGCGGAAAGCTACTCTATTGTTCATTCTGTGGTAAAAGCCAACATGAAGTTCGCAAACTAATTGCTGGGCCGTCAGTCTTTATTTGTGATGAGTGTGTTGAGCTGTGTAATGATATCATTAGAGAAGAGATCCAAGAGATCCATCAAAAAGAATCATCTGACAAATTACCAACACCAAAAGAGATTGATGATCACCTTAACGAGTATGTTATTGGTCAAGATAAAGCTAAAAAGGTGTTAGCGGTAGCCGTATATAACCATTACAAAAGGCTTCAACATGAGGGTAATGAAAAGAACTCTGAAGTTGAATTAGGTAAAAGTAATATATTGCTGATTGGTCCTACTGGTACAGGTAAAACCTTGTTAGCTGAAACCTTAGCAAGAATGCTCGACGTTCCTTTTACCATTGCTGACGCAACAACACTAACTGAAGCAGGTTATGTGGGTGAGGATGTTGAAAATATTATTCAAAAATTATTACAAAAATGCGATTACGACGTAGAAAAAGCACAACACGGCATTGTTTATATTGATGAGATCGATAAGATTTCTCGTAAAGCTGATAATCCCTCAATCACTCGCGATGTATCTGGCGAAGGTGTTCAACAAGCTTTATTAAAGCTAATTGAAGGCACTGTCGCTTCTGTCCCTCCTCAAGGTGGTCGTAAACACCCACAACAGGAATTTTTACAGGTTGATACTAGCCGAATATTATTTATTTGTGGTGGCGCGTTTTCTGGCTTGGATAAGATTATTCGTGATCGATCTGAAAAATCGGGTATCGGTTTTTCTGCTCAAGTACGTAGTAAAGAAGAAAATAAAAATTTAGGTGAAATATTTAAAGAAGTTGAACCGGATGATTTAGTTAAATACGGTCTAATTCCAGAATTTGTTGGTCGACTACCTGTTATTGCTACGTTAGAAGAGTTGGATGAAACGTCATTAATTAGAATTTTGACGGAGCCGAAAAACTCATTAACTAAACAATACTCCAAACTTTTTGACATGGAAGATGTTAATTTAGAATTCCGTGAAGATGCTCTGAAAGCGATTGCTAAAAAAGGTATGGAAAGAAAAACCGGCGCACGAGGTCTTCGATCGATATTAGAAAAAGTGTTGCTTGATACTATGTACGATCTTCCATCAATGGATGGTGTAACAAAAGTAGCGATTGATGCTGCGGTGGTTGATGGTGAATCTGAGCCTTTATTAATATATGAAAGCCAAGAGAAAAAAGTAGCGACTAAATAGTGTCACTGCTAAATAAAGTATTATTCTAATTTTTGATTAATACAATCCAGTCGGTCTTGTCTAATCGGTACTCGTTAAGTTTTAATTGGTGCCGATTTTTTATGTCCAACAGGCTCATAAGGGTTGAACCTAGAAAAACTCAAAACGTCAACCAATTCAAGGTTAAAAATAGAAATGAAAGAACCGGTAAACGTAGATAAAAAACCAACAGATGCTATCGCAGCAAAAGAACCGAAGTTAAAAGAGAATCAATTTCCGGTTTTACCTCTAAGAGATGTGGTTGTTTTTCCTCAAATGGTGATCCCTTTATTTGTTGGTCGTGAACAGTCAATTAATGCTCTTCAATATGCCGCTGACTCTAATAATCAAGTGTTATTGGTTGCGCAAAAAGATGCCAACAAAGATTACCCTAAATCCAAAGACATCTACGAAAATGGTTGTATAGCTAATATCTTGCAACTTTTAAAACTTCCTGATGGTAATCTTAAAGTGTTGGTTGAGGGAGTAGAAAGGGCAAAAATAAAAACACTTTTTCAGAATGAATCCTTTTATTCCGCTGAAGTGCAGATACGAGGTGATGTAATAGCAAATAAAAAGGCAACGACGCCAACCATTCGTTCTGCAAAAGGAATGTTCGAAAATTACGTTAAGTTAAATAAAAAAATTCCAACTGAAGTTTTAAATGCGGTTTCATCGATTGATAGCGCTGAAAAATTGGCGAATGTAATCGCTGCGCATATGTTATTAAAGATAGARCAGAARCARAAAGTCATTGATATTGATGAYGTCATAAAACGACTMGAGTTTTTGATGTCTTTAATGGAATCAGAGATGGAATTATTGCAAGTTGAGAAAAAAATTAGAGGGCGAGTTAAAAATCAGATGGATAAAAGTCAACGCGACTATTATTTGAATGAGCAAATCAAAGCCATACAAAAAGAGCTTGGTGATGATGACGGTTCATCCGATTTTGATGAAATTGCAAAAAAGATAAATAAAACAGGGCTCAGCAAAGAAGCAAAAGATAAAGCCAATTCTGAATTGAAAAAGTTGAAGATGATGCCGCCTATGTCTGCGGAAGCAACGGTTGTTAGAGGTTATATAGATTGGTTAGTTGACTTACCTTGGAAAAAAAGAAGTCCACTACAGTCTAAATTAGATAAAGCGGAAAAGATTTTAAATGATGATCATTTTGGTTTAGAAGAAGTTAAAGAACGAATCTTAGAGTTTTTAGCGGTACAAACTCGAGTTAAAAAACTCAAAGGTCCGGTACTTTGTTTAGTAGGACCCCCGGGTGTTGGTAAGACATCGTTAGGGGAGTCCATTGCTCGCTCAACTGGTCGAGAGTATGTAAGAATCGCACTTGGCGGTGTTAGAGATGAAGCGGAGATTAGAGGCCATCGAAGAACTTATATCGGTTCGATGCCAGGACGAATTATTCAAAAACTAACTAAAACTAAAGTCAAGAATCCACTTATTTTGTTAGATGAAATAGATAAAATCGCTTCAGATATGCGTGGTGATCCTGCGTCTGCTTTATTAGAAGTGCTAGATCCTGAGCAAAACAATCGATTTAATGATCATTTTTTAGAAGTCGATTTTGATCTTTCTGAAGTGATGTTTGTGTGTACCGCAAATTCCATGAACATTCCCGCACCTCTTCTTGATCGAATGGAAGTTATTAGGCTCTCTGGTTATACAGAAGATGAAAAATTAAATATTGCACAAAAATACTTATTGCCCAAACAATTAAAGGTTAACGGTTTAACTGAAGAGGATCTATCAATATCTAAAACATCTATTGTCAATACAATCCGGCATTACACTCGCGAAGCGGGTGTGCGGAATTTAGAAAGAGATTTATCTAAAATTTGCCGTAAAGTCGTTAAGCAATTAATGTTAGATAAAACTAAAAGGGATGTAAAAGTGACGGTGGGCAATCTTTCCAAATATCTTGGCGTGGAAAAATTTGATTACGGTATAGCGGGCGAGAAAGATCAAGTAGGACAAGTAACCGGTTTAGCGTGGACACAGGTAGGTGGAGAGCTTTTAACGATTGAGGCTGTTGTTATCCCGGGTAAAGGCAAAGCAACCTCTACAGGGCACTTAGGCAAGGTCATGCAGGAATCAATTACCGCCGCCATGACCGTGGTACGAAGTAGAGCTAGTACGTTAGGTATTGATGAAGATTTTTATCAGAACAAAGACATTCATGTTCACGTACCCGAAGGTGCGACTCCCAAAGATGGTCCCAGTGCCGGTTGTGCGATGTGTACCGCTCTAGTATCTTCTTTGACAGGTATAGCGGTGCGAAAAGATGTCGCGATGACGGGTGAGATTACTTTGCGTGGCGAAGTGCTCCCTATTGGCGGTTTAAAAGAAAAGTTGTTGGCTGCGCACCGGGGCGGGATTAAACGAGTTTTAATTCCCAGTAAAAATGAAAAAGACCTTATCGATATACCCGCTAATGTCATTGGTGATTTGGAAATAATCCCGGTTCAATGGATTGATGAAGTGCTGGAAAAAGCATTGGTGAGTGTACCGACTCCGACTATTGCTGAAAGCAAAAAGAACGCAAAATCTAAACTCAAAACGAGTAAAAAACGAGTCAATAAACCAGTTATGAACAAGCCTCATTGATAATTGAACACTTTCAAGAATATTGTAAATAATGTGCTGTTTTTAGCAAAACATTCTAAAAACCTTAAATTATGGTCGAATATTGAGCAAAGCCAGAAGATTTCTGGCTTTTAAGTCATTTCTTACTTGACAGTTAATTTCCTCCATTGGTATAAAGTCAAGTGCAGGGAGCATAAAAGGAATTACTCGAAAATATGCTCTTAATACTAAAGAAAACAATGTAAGGGGAATAATGTGAACAAATCTGAATTAGTTGATGCAATTGCATCTGGCGCGGACATCTCTAAAGCTTCAGCTGGTAGAGCTTTAGATACAGTGATTGGAACTATCACTGAAAGTTTAAAAAAAGGTGACCCAGTTGCTTTAGTTGGTTTTGGTACTTTTTCTGTAAAAGACCGTGCAGCTCGTCAAGGTCGTAATCCTCAAACTGGCGCAACTATCCAAATTCCTGCTGCTAGAGTTCCAGGATTTAAGGCTGGTAAAGGCCTTAAAGAAGCGGTAAACTAGCGCACCGTTGGTTTTAGGGCGCTTAGCTCAGCTGGGAGAGCATCGCCCTTACAAGGCGAGGGTCAGTGGTTCGAGCCCACTAGCGCCCACCAGAAAACAGTTGTGTCTTTGTTAACTTAATTTTCATAGAAAATGTTGACAAGTTCATAACTTAAAAAATTAACGCGCCTAAATAGGCGCGTTTTTTTGTATTTAAACTAATAATAATTCTAAATTGGTTTAATTTGTAAAATTAATCATCAATGATAAAAGATAGTGAAGCTAAATTATGGTAATGGATAATATAAGAGAAGGCGTTAAAAAGCCTTGGGCAAAAATTTTGGTTTTTGCAATCATACTTTCTTTTGTCGGTGCCGGATATTTCACCTCGGCTTTATTTCTAGGTGATCCTAATGCAGTTGCAATCGTCAATGGTGAAAGTGTGTCACGGATGGAATTTCAACGTGCCTATTCAAGTACTCGTCAGAGATACGGAGAAGCCTACACTCAGTTTATTAAAACCGATGAGCAAGAAAGAAATTTTCGCATTAATGTTTTACAAAATTTAATTAGCCGYAAATTGACACTTCAATCGRCCGAAGYWATGGGSATGCGWGCTTCCGATGCTTCAATCAGAAAARYKATTATCGAAATTCCTTCATTGCAAAGRGATRGTRCATTTTCATCAGAATTATTGGATCAAGCACTTGTTAATGTTGGTATGTCACGCACTCAGTTTAAACAAAGCTTACAAACCGACCAGATTTTAGGACAGCTAACCGATGGTATTACTAAAAGTGAATTTGTCCTAGAAAACGAATTATCAAATCAATATAAATATTTAGGTCAAAAACGAAGCGGTCGAGTTCTAGATATTAAATATTCCATCTTTGCTAATAATTTAGAAATTTCTGAAGATGAAATTTTGGAATATTATGAAGCGAATAAAGAGAGCTATCGCCAAGAAGAAAAAGTGACTTTGGATTATATTGAACTTTCAGTGGATGCACTTCAAAAAACCATTGAAGTTAATGATGATGAGTTAACGGCCTATTATGAAGAAAATATGGATCGCTATAAAACGGAAGACAGTAAAAGTGTTTCTCATATTCTAATAGCGTCAGGAGAAGATGCATCAGCAGACGATATTGAAGCGAAGAAAGTAAAAGTTAACGAACTTAAAAGTAAGTTAGATTCAGGTGAAGATTTTGCTAGCTTAGCTAAAAGTCATTCAGATGATGAATTTTCTGCGGAAAATGGTGGCGATTTAGGTRTTGTGGAAAAAGGCGCGAYGCAAGATRYKTTTGAYGARGCGGTTGAAGGMTTAACAAAAGTAGGTGAYATTTCAGCRCCAATTAAAACAGATTTCGGATTYCATATTATTAAATTAACWGAGTTAGTTGAAGGTGAAATTCAAACAATTGATGAAGTGAAAGAGCAGATCACGCAAACACTACAAAATCAAAAAGCGGAAGAATTATTTTATCAGCGTTCTGGGATTTTAGAGGAAAAGTCATTTGAAATTGCAGATTCGTTAGCCGAAGTAGCTGAATCCATCGATGTGCTAGTTAAAACGAGTGTCGAATTTAGTCGCTCATCTGCCCGCGGAATCTTCAGAAATCCTGATGTTTTAAATGCCGCTTTTAGTGATCACGTTATTGACGCACAATTAAATTCTGCACCAATTAGCATTAATGATAAACAAGTGCTAGTGATCCGAATCAATAAGCATCAACCAAGTGAAATTCAATCTTTAGATTTGGTCAAGGATAAAGTTATCGCTAATAGGAAATTAGAACAATCGAAAAAATTAACGCTTGAATTTGCCAATAATATTAAAGCGAGGCTTAAAGCAAATGAAAGCGTTGATGAATTAATTTCGCAAAAATTGTTAAAGTGGACTGATTTGGATCTTGTTGAAAGAACCAGTGCGTCACTACCATACCAACAGTTACAAACATTTTTCGAAATAAATAAAGCAAATGAAAATACTGTAGCTTATGACTCTATAGAAAGCGCTCAATCTTATACTTTGTTTATTTTGAATAAGGTTGAGAATGGTAAATTAAATGATGCTGACGATGCTGTAAAGACTCAATCTGAACAGAGGCTTAGTCGTTTTTATTCTGATGCTGTTTATGCGTCAATGATTGAACAGCTTAGAAATGATGCGGATATTACCGAGAACTTAGCGAATATTGAACGTTAATAAAATCTAAAGCTACTAAATTTTAAAGCCTAATCATTTGATTAGGCTTTTTTATGTCCAGGGATTGGAAAGCTTGCCCCATGAACGTAGTGAGTGCCGTGGGTATGCGGTGCGGTTATTCAAACTTAAAACAGGCGATTCGATAGTCTTGATTTTTCTGAATGATTTCAGGTGAACTTGTTTTACATTTTTCTTCTCGAATGTGGCNNAAGTCTACATAACTACAAGCCGTTTGACCAGGTTCTTTTTTTATTTTTATCACGGGTGTTTGAGGCATAGCCAGTTCAAATCGGTTTCTRTAAGCRGGTGTACTTGCAAACAGTTTTTGCGTATAGGGATGCAAAGGCTGGTCAAATATCTGAGACACTTTTCCTTCTTCAACAACGCTTCCTTGAAACATAACCATGACGTTGTCCGCAATATGTTCAATCACATTGAGATCATGAGATATAAAAATAATTGAGATCCCTAATTTTTCTTGTAAACTTTGTAGTAAATTAATAATCTGAGCTTGTACTGACACATCTAGAGCTGAAAGAGGCTCGTCTGCGATGATTATACTTGGTTCCAAAATAATTGCTCTAGCGATGGCTATTCGCTGTCTCTGGCCGCCTGAAAAATTATGTGCGTATTGGTGCTGATGTGATTTTTGAAGACCAACCAATAAAAGTGTTTCTTCAATTTTTTTTCTTCTTTCTAAACTCGATAACTCGGTATTTATTTTTAACGTGTGATTGAGTGTTTCTCCAATACGTAGTTGAGGGTTGATTGATTCATAGGGATTTTGAAATATCATCCTAATTTCTCTATAACGTTCTCTTCTGTGCACTGAATTATTAAAATCTAGTTTCTTGCCATTTAAAAATATATTTCCACTGGTTGGTTTCTCAATTCCAATAATTTGTTTTGCTAAAGTACTTTTTCCAGAGCCCGACTCTCCAACGATCGCTAGTGTTTTACCGGCTTCTAAACTGAAACTAATATTGATATTGGCATGTAATTGAGCGACGGAAAATAGGCCTGTGACCAAGGGATAAATTTTACTAATATTCTTGATCTCGAGAAGTGACATATCGCTAGCTCCTTGTGAATTCTTTACTTTCAAAAAGTGGGGCATGGCAACGAACTTTTCCGTGATTTTCTATCGATAAGAGTTGGGGAGGATTAACACATAATTTAACCGCTTTATTACATCTAGGGCCTAATCTGCATCCAACTGGAATATTTTCCAAACTAGGAATTTGCCCACTCAATGCATATAATCGACTGCCTTTATCATGTCGTTGCCCCATTTGCGGGATCGAATCTAAAAGTGCTTTTGTGTAGGGATGATGAGGATGCTTCAAAATATTTTGAGTAGACGCATGTTCCATCATTTGACCCGAGTAAATGACGCCTATTTTATCGGTATTTTCCGCCAAAAGAGGGAAGTCGTGAGTGATCAATATGATACCCATTTGTGAAGATTGTTTCTGCTCGAAAAGTAATTTTAATATCTGTGATTGAATGGTGACATCTAAAGAAGTTGTGGGCTCATCGGCAATCAATAGTTTTGGGTTGCCAATCATSGMGATTGCAATRGCRACTCTTTGATTCATGCCYCCRGAYAGTTGRTARGGATACATTTTYAARACATTTTCWGGRTGTCTTATWGCRACRGCATCTAATARTTYRAYGGCYTTTTGGTGTTTTAATTTYKTTYCRCGAAYTTCGTGTAASGATARTATYTCRTTKATYTGYTKTGAWATTTTAAAACAWGGATTTAAACTAGCTAAAGGRTCTTGGRAAATAATGGATGCTTTTGTTGAAATATAATAACGTCKGTCKTCGGWSGWCATTTTCATCAAATCTTCSCCRTCRAGATTCATATAGTCRGCCGTTAACGTCATKTTATTAGAGAGYAATCCCATGATTGCAAGTGCGAGMGTACTTTTTCCTGAACCGGACTCTCCGACTAWTCCGAGCCGTTCRTTYTCGGCCATTCTCARTGAAAAYTGYTCCAAAATAAGCACATCAYTATTTTGTRTTTTTAATGAGACATTAAGRTTTTCGATATGTARTAARCTCATGAATTTTTCTCAACATTCATAACGTCTCTCAGGCCTTCGGCKACTAAGTTAMTACTYAGTATAGTAAAGAATATTGCWAGACCGGGAACGGCAACGCTCCAAGGAGCAAATACTAAATAATCATGCGATTCGGAGAGTATAGTACCCCATTCAGGATGCGGTGCTTGAGCACCCAAGCCTAAAAATCCTAAGGCAGCGATTTCTAAAATAGCAGAAGAAAATGCTACCACTAATTGCAGAATAATACTGGGGAAAATATTAGGTAATATTGAGTATCTTAATAACTGAAATTTGTTTGCTCCATCTAAGTACATTGCCGTCACGTATTCGTTTTTCAATTCCATTTTTATAGCACTGCGAGTGCTAATTAAAAAATGTGGAATTAAAACTAACATAACCGCATAAATAGCATTGGGTAAACCTGGGCCAATGATTGCTACRATAACKATAGCYAAYARAAGRGAAGGTAAYGACAAAATAAAATTCATYAATCGCATGGTTGGAATATCAATCCACGATGGASTAAAAGCYAATAAAGCACCMAAAMTAATTCCGATTAGAGATGATATTAYGACGACTAATGATGCCAATGATAATGAAAGACGAGCGCCATAAACTATTCTAGAAAACAAATCTCTACCAAGATCGTCTGTGCCTAATAAAAATCGGGCATCGCCATTGTTATACCACGCTGGAGGTATATGGGTGGCATTTTCAAACTGAGCAGTTGGATCAAAAGGGGCTATCAAATTAGCGAAAATTGCGACCAATAAGATAATAATAAAAATAACTAAAGCACTAAATGCCAATTTGTTTTTTCTAAAATCTATCCACCAACTAAGGTAAACGCTGGGTACTTGATGCTGCATGTAAAAGCTAGTGGGCATTAGTTGCTTTTATCCCTTAATTTTGGGTTAAGCCACATGGAAATGTAATCAAGAGCAATGAAAATAAAAATAACAATACCAGCTGTGATTAGCAAACCGCCATGAATGACGGGAAAATCTCTTCTATAGACAGCTTCCAATAACCATTTACCTGCGCCAGGCCAGGCAAAAATACTTTCTGTAATAATAGCACCAGTGATGATACTACTAATTTGCAAAGACAACGACGTTAAGATTGGGCTAGAGGCGTTTCTCAAGGCGTGTTTCCAAGTGACAGAAAAATCAGAAATCCCTCGAACGATGGCGTTGTTAATATAATCTTCGCCCAAGGTTTTTATCATTGATGAGCGAGTGACTCTGGTGATAGCGGCTAATGGAATTGTTCCTAAAACAATCACAGGTAGTATCATATGTTGAACGACACTGACAAAGGCATCGAGTGCGTACCGAGGGGATAGCAAACTATCGATTAACAAAAAACCAGTCACCACATCGATATCGTATTCAAAACCAATTCGACTAGCTACCGGAGTAACGCCAAGCCACAAAGAGAAAAATAAAACCAGTAACATAGCCCACCAAAATATTGGCAAAGAGTATCCGATTAGGGTGGCTGACAAAATTAATTTATCTTGCCATTTATTTTTGTGTTTTGCCGCAATTATTCCAAGCCAAAGTCCCGAGATTAGAGAAAAAATTAAGGTGACGATAGCTAATTCCATCGAGGCTGGCAAATAATTGACTATTTCGTCACTAATATTATTCCCTCTCGAAATTGACAAACCAAGTTGTCCGGTTAAAACGTTATTTAAATATTCAAAAAAACGGCTAAAAAAATGAATGCTTTCAGATAAAAAACCGCTATCTAATTCTCTCATCGAATCAGAGGGGATGATAAAAGATAATCCATCAGGGAAAAAATAATCGCATAATATAAATGTAAAAAAACAAAGCAGTAAGAGGCTACTGGTTAAATTGAGTATTTGGCGAATTAGAATTCGAAACATTAATTTATGCTCTAGTCATCTGATTAATGTTCAGTGGGCAATAAATATACGTCATTAAAATACATCCCATCTGTTGGAGCAAGTCTAAAATTGACTACCCGTTTATTGGCTAAAACAAACTGTTGAGCATGAGCAATCGGTACCCAAGGTAATTGCTGATTAAATATCACTTGTGCCTGTTTATACAATTCACTTCGACGTTCTTGATCGGATATTCGTCGCGCTTGATTGAGCAGTTTATCAAAGGATGGATAGCACCAAAAGGAAGCGTTACTACCGGAGTGAGTTGCGGCGCAACTTAACAAAGAAGAAAAGAAATTATCCGGATCGCCATTATCTCCAATCCAACCGAGTAGTGCAGCATGATGTTCACCTCGTTTCGTTTTCTCTAAGAAGGTGCCAAATTCATAACTAATGATGTTAACCTTAACGTTTATTTTTTCTAGATCTTTTTGAATCAATTCGGCCATTTTTCTTGCGTTAGGATTATAGGTTCTCTGTACAGACATTGCCCAAAGTTCCATTTCAAACCCATTTGTAAATCCCTCGTTATTCAAAAGTTGTTTTGCTTCACTAGGAGAATATTTCATTGCTGGTATATTGTCGTTAAATGACCACATGTTTGGAGGGATAGGGTTTTTCGCTTCGATTGCAGAACTATCATATACAATTTTTAACAGGCGTTTTTTATTAATCGCTAAGTTGATGGCTTTTCTAACATTTGGATTATCAAAAGGTTTTTTTCTTGTATTCATTGATAAATAGGCAATGTTACTACCTGACTCAGTGTAACTAATAATCTCTGGATATTGGTCAATGCTTTTAATATGAATGGGCAATGGTTTTGCCATAACATCGCATTCGCCAGCGATTAATCGAGCAAATCGCAAGGATGGGTCGGGTGTAATTGCAAAAACTAATTCCTTTAATTTCTGTTCACCTTGCCAATAATTAGGATGAGCGCGATATCTAATAAAGGCATCTGGGTTATATTTTATAAACTGGAAAGGACCTGTTCCAATGGGCAAATGATCGATTTGTGATTTTTTTCCGATTTGCTGTAAATTGTTAGCATATTCGGCAGATAGAATTGAGGCAAAATCCATCGCTAGTGTGGCAACAAAAGGTGACTCCGGGTGATCTAAGGTAAATTTAATGGTGTGTTCGTCTAGTTTTTCTAACTTAGTGATTAATGAATCAAACTGCATTGAGCGGAAGTATCGGTAGCCTAAATTTGAAATGGCATGAAACGGATGATCTTTGTTTTTTTGACGGAATATTGAAAATAACACATCATCAGCATTAAAGTTTCTGCTCGGTTGGAAATATTTAGTGTGATGAAATGCAACATTTTTCCGTAGGTAAAAAGTGTATTCTTTACCATCAGCAGACACGTCCCAATGGGTAGCTAAACTGGCTTCTACTTGACTTGTTCCGCGTTTAAAATCAACTAAGCGGTTATAAATAGGTTTTGATGAGGCATCAAAGGTGGTTCCTGATGTCACTAGCTGAGGATTAAAGCTTTGAGGGCTAGCTTCTGAGCAATAGACTAAAAGATTATCACGGATGTTTGTTTTTGTTTCTGAACGCTTCTTTTTGTTGTCTTGCAAGGTCTGTTTAATATGCGAATCAGCAATAACCGTTTTATTGGGTTTTATAATTTTTGCGGGTTCGTTGGAGTCATGGCAACTGAACAGAGCAAAAATAGTACTCAAGATGAATGCTTGTTTTAACCTAGAAAAATCAGTTGAATCACGAAAGTCTGCGCATCCCCTTGATGCACCTAGTAAACCCCTGAAACCACGACTCACCGGCAAGGTGAGTTCGGATTTCAAGAATTTCCTATGCACATCAATGGAATACACATCTTTTTCATGTTCAATTGACTTTTCTAGGTTTAACAATCTCATTTTAAAGATTTTTCTCAAAMWCRTTWKMMWGATTYTTTTMAWWWWSKWWWSSMTKWKTCTTNTYAATTKKRYWAKYSAWYTARTCTTRTMGATTATAGCACTAACGAGTCGGAGCGATAATTAAACCTTCTTCAAGGTATTGACTAACGCTGACGCCAAAAGCCTCACTTTCATACGCCTTATAAATGGTATAGGGCTTGGATTCAGCATCGGTTTGAATAAAKGATAAATCCACAAGRCGTTGTCGACGTTTCTTTTTWKCTTCATCTAAAAYCAATAATACTTTTGGTTTCAACTTGTTTCCTTTTCGATTGCCWGAGACRACWATGCCGACTTCACCATTTTGCATTTCTACAATAGTGCCAGCWGGATAAATTCCKCGCCACTCTATTAGCTTTAAAACCAAATGTTCATCATARCGGTTWCCTTTACCYTKCATTAACATTTTGTARGCTTCTACTACAGAATATGCACTWCGGTGAGAYTGCTCAGATGTTAAAGATTCGAATACGTCAAYAATRCTAACTATYCTAACTCTKTTCGATATTTGTGAAGCTTTAAGCCCTCTTGGGTAWCCTTGACCACCTAATCTTTCATGATGRCAWACTGCGATATCAATAGCTGCTGSGGGTAAATCGCTTTTCTTTTGTAATATTTCATAGGAAAATTGTGGATGTTTACACATCTGATGCATTTGCTCATCGGTAAGTTTTTCTTTCATATTAAGCAACTTTTTGTCAACTTTTACTTTACCAATATCGTGTAGCATTGCACCTATACCAATCTCTTCAATTTGAGTCTCATTAAAGCCTAAAAAACGAGCAAATCCAATTGACAGAATACTGACRTTGAGAGARTGTTGAGCKATACGACCGTCTTTGTTCTTCATCATGATCATCATCATCATGGCKTCTTCATTGGTTAATACTTCTCKAACCATATTTTTRACRGCGTTYTTRACGCTATARGARTCAAARTCTTCRCCKARCATYACYTTRTCTAATACTGATTTMACKAYYKTACTTGAKYSACGAGTKRYTSSSCKAGMWNGTTTWRKWKKGTYMCTTWRNATCAAARTTRYCGWTTTSWRAYTGAYTAARAACTTTTTCTTTATAAGTTTTWGATACTGTKGTTTTAAAYYGATGTTTTTTTAGYTGRKYTTCRYTTCGGAAGTCSACATASACRWRWYTRCAYTCAYYTTTAACWGCWTCAAYRTCWAGTMMATCTTGAAKWGTAAATCCYTGMAKTARAAAWGSRCTKTTATCCCAAGGTTTATCTAAAGCTGAAACAAACATRCCAACTTCTAGATCRCCMGTATAGACTTTAACGCTTTGCAAGTGTTTATAAGACATTAATTAAGATRYTTCTCTTKTGGATGCAGATTTAGAATWRGRCTTTTCAAAATATTWGTTTCTATRCATGATAGAGGTTATACACTTTTTATACGAATTCAGCACTCAATAAAGTACAACATGGTATAATTTATTAATGTTAAATAAGGTATGTGAATACTGCTCTGTGACCTAAAGAATAACATGTGTCGTTAATGAATTCTAATAGAAAGCTGGAAACCTAATGAAAATGCATGGTTATTTATATCGACTTATTTAGATTATCATTACCTAATTAATCGTATCCGTTGGAGCTACTAGATAGCCAATTAATTCGATAAACTTATTAAGATTTGAATTCAAGAGGAATGTTTTAATGCATTTACATATTTTAGGTATTTGCGGCACGTTCATGGGAGGGATTGCCAGGCTGGCAATTGAAAAAGGTTTCAAAGTAACGGGATCGGATAAAAACTGTTATCCCCCAATGAGTGATCAATTGGAGATTATGGGGATCGCGCTTGTTGATGATGAAGACAAAAGCATCCTAGGTGATAACCCAGATTGCCTTATCGTTGGCAATGCTCTTTCTAGAGGTAATGTCGTTATTGAGTCAATGTTAAATACCAATCAGGTGTTCACCTCAGGACCGCAATGGCTAAAAGAAAATATTTTGCACGATAAATGGGTGATCGCGGTTGCTGGTACACATGGTAAAACGACAACCGCAAGCATGATCGTATGGATTTTAGAGTCACTTGGATATAACCCTAGCTTTTTAGTCGGTGGAGTGATGGAAAATTTTGGCGTTTCTGCACGATTGACAGAATCGCCATTTTTTGTCGTTGAAGCAGATGAATATGACACGGCATTTTTTGATAAGCGATCAAAGTTTGTTCATTATCGAGCACGAACCTGTGTTTTAAATAACCTTGAATTTGACCACGYTGAWATTTTTGATGATTTAAGTGCAATTGAAAATCAATTTCATCATCTAGTAAGATGCATTCCTAGTAACGGTTTAATTATAAAACCTTCTGCCAATCAAGCGATTGATCGAGTAATATCGCGAGGCTGCTGGACACCTGTAGAAACATTTGAATTAGCAAAAGACCAATCGAGCAGTATCGATAAGGATGCGKATGAGCCGATAGTTTCTGCAGAATTAGTTTTTGAAGAATTAGTTTCTGAAGGACTAGTTTCTAAAGGACAGTCAATTACAGGCGATTGGAAGGTGATAAAAGATAAAGATGATGCAAGCGATTGCCAGATCTACTTTAAATCAGAATATATTGCTCAATTAAAATGGGATTTAATTGGTAATCATAATATTAACAACGCAATGGCTGCTTTTGCGGCTGTTCGCCATGTCGGCGTTAAGCCTATTGATGCTATCGAGGCTCTAGCGAAATTCGAAAATGTAAAAAGACGAATGGAGCTAAAGGGGATAGAAAATGGTATCAGTGTCTATGATGACTTTGCCCATCATCCAACCGCTATTGAATCAACATTGATCGGGTTACGTCATAAAGTAGGGAAAGCTAGAATAATTGCTATTGTTGATCCCCGATCAAATACAATGCGGATGGGTTGTCATAAAAACCGATTAAAAAAATCGATTGTTTGTGCGGACATGACCATTTTTCATATTCCAGAATCTTATTGTTGGGAACTTGAAATTGAAAATAACGAACCAATTATGATAAAGGATTCTGTTAACGGGATTTTAGACTTTCTAGGGAATGAGCTAAAATCCGATGATCACGTTTTAATTATGAGTAATGGATCTTTTGACGGGATTCATGAACGACTACTCGCTCAAATTAAAGCAAAAGAAGATAAAAAAAGTTAAAAAAACGAGACCAATATTTTGAGAAATAGGGCGAAGTGAAATGACTAAAAACAATTCCATTACTTTGGGTATTACGGGTGCGTCGGGTGCTTTTTATGCGATTAATTTACTCAAGCATTTAGTTAATTATTATCAAAATGTTCATGTGGTTATTTCTGATGCGGGACGAATTGTTTTAGCCACAGAAATGGATCTGACATTACCAGAGTCACCAAAGAAAACTCAAATAGCTTTAACTGAATACTGCCAGACATCGTCCGAAATCATATCTGTTTATTCAAAAGAAAATTGGTTTTCACCCATTGCTAGTGGTTCGGCCGCGCCTAAGCAAATGGTCATTTGCCCCGCTAGTATGGGATGTATATCGGCGATAGCAACAGGTGCAAGTAATACCCTTATGGAACGAGCTGCGGATGTGGTTTTAAAAGAACGAGGACAGTTAATTCTGTTGCCGAGAGAGATGCCTTATTCAACCATTCATCTTAGAAACTTACTAACCTTATCTGAAGCTGGCGCAACCATTATGCCTGCAAGTCCGGGTTTTTATAACAGACCTAAAAATTTAGATGATTTAGCTAATTTTGTTTCAGCCAGAGTGCTTAATCATTTAAAAATCGAAAATGAAATAGTTTCACCATGGGGTTATAAAAATCTAAAAGATAAAAATGTAGACGATAAGAATAAAGAAGATAATCAATAAAGATTTGATCAATAAAAAAAACATACCAAGCAGTAAGATAAATATTTAATTAGATAGGCTCTTTTAATGAAGAAATACGCGTTAGAAATATCATCATTACGAAAAACTTATGCCAATGGTTTTGAAGCGCTTAAAGGTATAACTTTTAATGTTGAAGAAGGGGATTTTATTGCGCTTTTGGGTCCTAATGGCGCGGGCAAGTCTACTTCTATCGGGATTATATGTTCTTTAGTCAATAAAACTGCTGGAGAGGTTCGAGTTTTTGGGCATTCAATTGATAAAGAATTAGAATCTGCCAAACGTTGTATTGGTCTAGTGCCACAGGAGTTTAATTTTTCTCAATTTGAAACTTGCCTTCAAATTGTTGTTAATCAAGCCGGCTATTATGGTGTGATAAGAAATAAGGCTATTTTACGTGCTGAAGTTGTTCTAAAACAATTAGATTTATGGGAAAAAAGAAATGACCAAGCACGCTCACTATCAGGTGGAATGAAAAGACGTCTAATGATTGCTAGAGCCTTAATGCACGAACCAAAAATTTTAATATTAGATGAGCCAACGGCAGGTGTTGATATTGAAATCCGCAGAACTATGTGGGGATTTTTAAAAAAATTAAATGAAGACGGAACAACGATTGTTTTAACCACTCACTATTTAGAAGAGGCTGAAGAACTTTGTCGAAATATTGCGATTATAAATCATGGCGAAATAGTCGAAAATACTAGCATGAAAGAGTTGTTGTCACGTTTAGATATTGAAACATTTATTTTGGATGTTGAAAGCTTACCTAGTGAGTTACCAAACATTAAAAATGTCAACTTTAGAATTAGGGATGAGCATCGAATTGAATTTGACTTACCTAAAGAAAAAGCACTTAACGAAGTATTTGATTGGTTAAATAAAAAAAATATTCGGGTGACTAGTATGAGAAATAAATCTAATCGATTAGAAGAGTTGTTTGTTCAACTGACTGAAAAAGGGCGTTCGACTGTCGATCTAAACGACAAAGAATTGCGCGCTAAAGAGGGTTAATTGAGTGACTAATAAAGTATACACAAAAGAAGCATTTACAGCTTTAAAGAGTATTATTAATAAAGAAATTACCCGATATTTTAGAATTTGGATCCAAACACTTTTACCACCGGCTATTACCACTAGTTTATATTTCGTTATTTTTGGTAAACTGATTGGTTCTCGAGTGGGTTTAATGGATGGTGTTAGTTATATGGAATATATTACACCCGGATTAATTATGATGGCGGTCATTACTAACTCTTATTCAAATGTGGCCTCTTCCTTTTTTAGTGCAAAATTCCAACGTAATATTGAGGAGCTATTAGTCTCACCTGTACCGACTCTTTATATCTTACTAGGATATGTTCTGGGAGGTGTTTCTAGAGGTTTATTTATCGGAATTATTGTCACTATTGTTGCTTCACAATTTGTTGATTTACATATTCAGAATTACGCATTGGTGTTTTTTGTTATTATATTAACCTCAATGATGTTCGCCACAGCAGGGTTAGTTAATGCTGTTTTTGCCAAAAGTTTTGATGATATCTCAATTGTTCCAACTTTTATTTTGACACCGTTAACGTATTTAGGTGGCGTTTTTTATTCTATTAAAATGTTACCTGAATTTTGGCAAAATGTTTCAATGGCAAATCCTGTATTGTATATGGTTAATGCTTTTCGATATGGTTTTTTAGGTTTTTCAGATATTCCGATAGAAAATGCCATTGTCTTAATTTTATTTTTTATAGTCGGTTTGTTTTCTTTAGCTTATTATTTACTGAGCAGAGGTATAGGCATCCGAGCTTAGTTTTTTTAAAGCGTGTTGTATTTCTGGTAACTGAAAATATTTACCCTCGGTTGGCGCATTTTCAAGTTCAATCGTTTCATTGTTCCAATTGAATTTAATTCTGAATGCATGTAAATAAGCACGATCTGATTCACTACCTCCGTATCGAGAGTCTCCTAAAATCGGGGAGCCTAGGGATTTTAATGCAACTCGTATTTGGTGGGTTTTTCCGGTTAAAGGCTTAATTACAAATAGTCGAATTTTTGGTATCAATGCAAAACTCTTAAATGTCGTTTGCGCGGGATTTATTTTACTTTGGGTTAACATCCAACTGCCATTGCGTGATTTTTTCATATCACCGGTTATTTTGCCTTGTTTCTTTTTAGGCTTTTTATCACTAATGGCTAAATACGTTTTCTCTATATTTTTGTTTTCAAACATCAAGCCAAATTCCGCGGCTACTTTTTTGCTCTTTGCCAAGATAATAATTCCTGAGGTCAACTTATCCAAACGATGAACCGGCCACAGAGGAATTTCAAAATGAGATTTAGCTAAATTGAAAAAGCCCATAGTATCGCTTTCATTATGAAATGAAATTGCTTTTGGTTTACAAACAGCTATAAAGTCATTATTCTCATAAATTAAATCTAGCGTTTCTAAGCTTACCGTTTTTAGTGTCATAGATACTTTTATCCTATTTAAGTCTTAATTATGTAACTTAATTACTATCCGTTAGCTTACAGACTACAAATATTTTATTAATAGGCTATAATAACCTTCAGTTAGGGACGCAAATTAAGATGTTAATTWATGATACGGATATCTCAGGGAGGAAGCCAGCATGGCGTTAATTTTACTAGTWGATGATGATCCTCAAATGCTTCATTTACTCAGTGAAGTGGTGCAATTAGATGGGCACCAATCAATTATGGCCGAAGATGGAGAGCTAGCGCTTGCTTGCTTTGAACATCAATCGCCGGATCTTGTTATTACAGATATCCTAATGCCCAATAAAGAAGGATTAGAGTTTATCGCCGAAGTTCGTGAAGACTATCCTGATTTGAAAATTATTGCCTATTCAGGTGGCGGTTCAGCGGATCCTGAGAGTTATTTAGAATTTGCAAAAGGCATGGGCGCAGATCGCGTTTTTAGCAAGCCAATGCCACTAGAAATACTAAGAAATGAAATCAGTGAGCTATTGCAAGAGAGTGAGCTACAACAGGCTTTATAGTCGCAATAGCTAGTCACAAAAGATAGCCACAGTAGCTATAATAATTCTCTATTTATACTTTATAGTAAACCAGAATTGACTGCCTTTACCCATTTCACTAATGACACCAATTTCTCCGCCCATTAATTCCGCGAGATGTTTGGAAACTATCAATCTAAGACGCCCCGCGAAACTACTGTTACTAAGCTTAGTTGTTTGCTGTAGTGAATCAAATAGGCCTTTTTGTGCTTCAGGAGGTATTCCAACCCCTGTATCTGTGATTGTAAATCTAAGTAGTTGTTTGCCTGATTTCATAGTGGTATCGGCATAAAGGGACACCTCACCTGATTTTGTGAAACGTATTGCGTTGCCGAGTAAGTTTCTAAGTATCTGTTTGATACGATATAAATCAGCTCTAATGGTGGCAGGGACTTCTGGATCGCTACTGGCTTGTAATGATAGCTCTTTTTCATTGGCAAAGTGAGATAGCTCTGAAGAAAGATCATCGATTAACTCTCTAACGCTAAATTGATTGCTTTTTAGTTTTAACATTTCTGCATCAAGTTTAGAAAAATCCAATATATTGTTGAGGTTATCGACCAAAGTTCTGGTTGATCGCTTAGCGATGTTCAGCAGTTGTTTTGGCTCTGGTTCAAAAGGATATTCGGATAATAAACGCAACATGCTTACTACAGACTTCATTGGTGTCGTTATTTCATCACCCATACGGGATAAAAATTGGGATTTAAGCCGAGGCGCTGCAACCGCTGAGTCGCGCTCGATGGTTAATTCTTTTTGGTCTGTTTYAAGGTTTTGAACGTTCTCTTGGAGTTTTCGCGCTTCAATTGCAAATGCCTTCTTCTGTTGTGAGAGCTGTTCAAATCTTGAGCGAATAGCTTGACTGCAATCAAGAAGAGTTAAATCGTGACTTGTATTTTGTAGATTGGATAACCTTTTAATTTGTTCAGCTATCGGTAAATCGATGTCGAGTGTTTCTGATAATTTAATCAAACTGGATTGACTGGTTCGTAGTTGTTGCCAGACTAAAAATAGCGTTATGAAGGTTAATCCCAAAGCCAATATAACGGAAAACACTCCACTTGAACCTACAGCATCTTTTCTGACAAGCATTGTTAACTGCCAAATACTAGACTGTATACCATTAGGCCAATCAATTTTAACTAAGTCAAAATCGTCTAAGTCGGGTTCAGAATCAAGACTTACCGCATGAATATTATTATTATTTAATATGGCTACAGGTGCTTTTGAGGTGTAATGAAAGTTTTTAAGTCGCAGGCTATCAATTACTTTAATACCGATCAGGCTACCGATTATTTCGTTTTCTATCGACCGTATTGGAATTAAAAGTATGATAGATGGTTGTTTTTTATAAAGTTGTATTAGTTTAATGCTGGTGTTGTTTTYAAAAAGTCGYTTGATRGGSTGATTAAGCTCGCCTAATTGTCCAGGTAGRCTCTTTTTGTTTAAAATCATTGWTTTACCRAGRTAAAGTGTGTCATTRCTYTTMGCRTAYACACCTAAYACATCCARTCCYGCRGCTTGATAKATTTCTTTTTGAGAKCGTAACCAGTTAGGCCATTCWACAACCGCTGCCGATTGCCATATRSYGTTRTAGGATAAACTATTGAGWCCTTTYTCWATKGCSGTTACATTATCATTCAACTGTAAATGTAATTGAGMGRCSGCACTTTCAGCRACGTCGRTATCATTTTCWGCWGTTGGCATTTGAGAGGATTGTCCTCCCATGACCAAWAAYGTAAAAATAAKYCCWGAAATSAGCAAWATAGCGAGAGWTTTATTGGTGGGTGACATTAATRGCTCCATTTTAATCCAAACATTCTAAATTTAGACGATTTAGATATTTTCACTCCGTTTCTTATATTTTTTATTGAAAATTTATAATAAATTAACAGGAGTTCGTATAATTATTAAAGGATATCAGAAGAATGCTAGGTTAGCCGATACCCTTCTCGAAATTGTGACAGAGTTAGAAATGATTTTCTAGTCTTTTGATTTGTCTATAAATTTTATTATGCAATGGTAATTCAATATTCATACTTTTGGCCTTATTTAAAAGGTACCCAGTAATCGACTCGATTTCGCTTTTTTTGTGATTAAGGTGATCTTGTCGCATAGAAGAGGTGTTACTTTTGGTTTGCTTTGCAATTAAACAAACTTGCTCGAATAATTGTTGGCTAGCTTCAAAAATATTGAAATGGCGCAACATTGGATAAAGTTCCTGGCAAAGATGATATGCCTCTTGTTTTATCTCCTGGTTGCTGATTATTTGACCATTATTAATATTATGAATGCTTGTGAGAGGGTTGATGACTGCATTGATTAAAAGCTTTTTCCATAGAGTCTGCTCAATGTTATTGCTAACGAATGTTTTGGGTAAATGGGTGTTTAATAGCTTACTTAGCGCATCCCTTTGTCGTTTATATTTTTCACCTCGGTAACCACCTAATTGAGTATCTCCATAACCCGAATGCAATAGACTATTCTTCTCAAATTTTGCGCCATGAGTAGTAACCGCTTGAAATACCGGGTTGTTTGGAAAGTATGACGAGACTATTTCTATTACTCCCATACCATTCATCATGATCAATATTGGTATAGAATCATCAATTTTATTGCCAGCACTTAAACTCGATAACTGCTGACATAATTCATCTAATTGAGGGTATTTCACACAGATAATGATGAGGTCAGGCTGTTTCCATTGATTTAACATAGAATATAGAATAGTTAGATCAAAAGTTTCTGTAGGTGATTGATATTGTATATTTCTGTTCTTTTTAATGCTTCTTGCGTACAAATTAACTTCGCTTTGAGATAGGCTTTCAGGATGGCCAGAGGTAAGGGCGTCAGGGCTTATTTCATAGGTAGGCAATACCTTTGAAAATCTAAGCATTAGTAAATGCCCAATACAACCTGCGCCTATTATGTTTATCGTTGAATAACGCAATATTACTTGGCTCTTTTGAATTTCAAAGGGTTATTGTCCTCATTGCATTCCCTTATATTGTTATGTATTTCAACGAAAGGAATGATGTTCATTGGGTTTGACGTGGCTTTCTTGTAATATCCATATTACCGCGATGTTTAACCAAGATCCAATTAATGACAATTGAAAACAAGCAAGCATCTTTGTCTGATAACGAGAGAGAGAACGATAACGATGGCATTTCTGTCACCGATATCTCATCTGGCCGTTTTGCAATGATGACTCAATTTTTTCAACCAGCAGTGATCAGCATGTTGTTTTTAGGTTTTTCGTCGGGAATTCCTATTTTACTGATTTTTTCCTCCCTATCTCTTTGGTTGGGTGAAGCCGGCGTGGCACGTTCGACAGTGACCTATTTTAGTTGGGCTGCCTTAGGTTACTCTTTCAAATTTTTATGGGCTCCGTTAATTGATCAATTACCGATACCATTTTTAACCCGTCGACTTGGGCGTAGAAGAGGGTGGATGTTGCTTTCACAATTTTGCGTGATTGTTGCCATTTGTTGGATGGGTAGTATTGATCCATCTGCAGGCGAGGCCAACCTAACCATGATGGCATTTGCGGTGGTGATGTTAGGGTTTACTTCCGCTACTCAAGATACCGTGATAGATGCTTATAGAATTGAAGTCATTAAAATTGATGTTCAAGCATTGATGGCGGCAACCTATATTGCGGGATATAGGATTGGTATGATCTTAGCCGGAGCTGGTGCTCTGGTTATGGCAGAGAGCCTTGGATCTACTCAAGAAAGCTATAATTACGTTGCATGGCAGTCCACTTATTATATGATGGCAGGCATTATGTTAATTGGCGTTTTAACCACTTTGATGATTAAAGAGCCATCGATCATAAAGAAACTTAATCAAGTTAAATACAAGAATATACAATATTTTAAATTCCTTCTTTTGTTTGTTGTGGCAATCAGCCTTTTTGTTTTTATCTATAATTATTCTGCGACCGTTTTAGTCGGATTCATAGAAGTATTAAAAAATAATATTGAAAATATAAAAATAGTCAATTTAATCATTGAGTTTGTTCGAATTTTATTAAGCATTCTAAGTGGCTATTTTGGATTATTGTTATTTTCAAAAACAGCTTTGTATGAAAAACAATTAGTACAAGAATCTTTGATTTCTCCAATACTTGATTTCTTCAATCGTTACGGTACAAAGCTAGCAWTRTTAATYTTAYTGTTTGTCGCATTCTATCGAATTTCYGATATYGTTTTAGGTGTGATTGCCAATGTTTTTTATCAAGATATGGGCTTTAGTAAGATTGAAATTGCGGCAGCTTCCAAAACATTTGGCTTGGTAATGACTATTTTAGGCGGGTTCTTAGGTGGCGTGTTGTCGGTAAAATATGGGGTTATGAAAATATTAGTAGTCGGTGCGGTATCAACTATTATTACGAATTTGTTTTTCGTGATATTAGCCGGAGCGGGTCATGATATTACTTTACTCTATTTAGTTATTTCAGCTGATAATATTACCGGAGGACTGGCAAGTACGGCTTTTATTGCTTATTTAGCGAGTTTAACGAACGTTTCTTTTACTGCGGTTCAATATGCGTTATTTAGTTCTTTGATGACGTTAATTCCTAAGGCGCTTGGTGGTTATTCGGGGAGTATCGTTGATTCAGTGGGTTATGAAAATTTCTTTCTTATTGCGAGTGCTATGGGTTTACCCGTATTGTTTATTATCTATTTTGTTAATCGTTTAACGCCCAAGACAATAAAAACGGAACCTAAGTAGGTTCCGTTTCGGTGTAAATTTTATTGCTTTAATATTTAATTTCTAGAAGTGGAAAAAAGCGCTTACGTAAGCTCCTTTGAATTCTACATCGGCTAGTAAACCACTTTCGTCTATATCCATCGTAAATGCTCTAAAGCCTGCTTTTGCTCCTAAGCCGATTTCGCTTTCATATCCGATTGAAAATTCTGTATCTGAAAGAGAGTTACCATCAATGCTGATGATGTTTAAAGTTCCATCTACAAAAAAACCAGTGAAAGGTAAATCAACTCTACCTTTTAGGTAAAGTAATGGAATTGTAAAATTTAAACTGACGTGTTCATCTATATTTGAACCATTAGGGTCAGTCTTTAATGAGACAACACCATCATATTGGCGAAATGTTAAACCTGCATCTAAGTTGATCCAATTGTCTAAAAATTCATAGTAGAGGGTATATTCGATATTACTCATATCGATTACGGTAGTAACATCTTCATTTACTGTAAATGTTTGCCCTTCAAAATCAAGCGTTTCAGTTAAAGTATTCGTTGCAGTTGAATTAAGATCCGACGAAACAACTTTAAAATTAGGAATAAATGGCAATGGATGTTCAATCGAAGCCCAAATAACTTGATGAGTATCATCAACGAATCCCAAATCATCTTGAATATTAATGTTAGTACCAGTTACACCTGATGAATCTGACGCGATGGTGCCAGAATAATCAGGCGTCCATTGATATGCGCCTACTTCTACTCCCGCAAAATCTGCAGATGCGAAAGGGGCAAGTGTTAAACCGACAATTGCGACTAATGTTTGTTTGTTAATCATAATTTATCCTTTAATTGATTAGAGGCTTTTAATTCTGAATTTGATTTAACTATCGTTTGCAAACCGGTTTTATTCTCAAAAGCTGAATTAAATCAAGGTCTAACACGATAACTAAAACCATTATGGAACAATTCTAGCAGTAATGCTGAGTAAATGTTCACAAACGGGCAATAAATAACGCTAAATGGTGATTACTTTAGCTGGATATCTCATAACGAAATAAAATCAATGAGTTCTTTATCGGTAAATATATTATGGAACTGTTTACTTAACATTTGATTCATTACGCCAGTTGCATCAAATTCGTCGACTGGGTTAGCGACTTCTTGCGAACGTGAAGTTTTGTAGGTTTTGCTCCAGCGTTCGCTCTTTTTGTGAATGATCATTTCAAGCTCACTTTGTGCGGTTAACTTGCTCTTAAGAAAACCTGATGCTACTGACAAATTGAGCTCAATGATTTTTATTTCAAGACCAATATCGGCTAATAATACTCGATTAATAATTTTAAAATGATTATCTTTTAAAAATTGAGTGAGTTTTGATTTTAACGCTTCATGGTCAGGAATATCCGCGTTTACCAAGGTGAGTGTAGTCGTATCAGTTCCCTCAACTCTATTATCAATGACTTCAACATAAACAATTTCTTTGCTTTCTAGAGCGGATGAAAGTTGAGAAAAATCAGGATCGATTTGATAGATTAATTTTGATGAAGAACAACCCAAAATAAAGGTACTACAAATAATAGCGGTTAATAATAAAAATTGATTATTTCTCATTTTGATGCCTCTCAACGTGACTTTTTTAATTTATTATTCAAGAACTGATGGTATATTAACATCAAATCTGACACCAGTAATATCTAGCGCTTTAAATGTGAAAATTTGTTTCTTTTTAAATACGTTTAGGGATATTTCCCATTCTGGTAGTCGCAAGCTATTTTCAACGGATCGATTATCAACCCATGTTTGGATAGTTTTATTATTGCTAGCGATTTCTTCGATAGAAAATATTTGTTCGGATGTTAGGTTCATTATTTGAATGGTTTTTAACGGAATGTCATGTTCGATCTTCAGATCATTATTGAGTTTGTTTTCATCTCTGTTTCTGATGTTGTCAATTGAGTTTTCAGACTCTAAAAGACAGCAAACCATGCGTTCATTCAGTTTTTCGCACTGGATAAAGTAGATGAAAATTTCACCACTAGCTAACCCCAGTATTAATTTGTAAGTTGTTTTATTACTATTAATATTGATTGCTTTTATTGTTCCTTGATAGCCTTTGACTATTTCATTAGCAAAATATAAACCTAATCCGCGCCCATGAACATCCTTTTTGCGTCTGGTTGTATATCCTAGTTTAAATATTTGGTCTAACTCTTCATCTGCAATGTTATTACCGCGGTTGTATATAGAAAATAAAATCGCATCGTTTGTTGGTTCTGAATCGTCTTCGTAAACTTCATCCACTTCTAATTTGGTTGAAGCTATATTGATTACAATGCGGTCGCTTTTTTGTTTATAACGAATTTTGTTGGAAAAAAATTGAGCGTTTTTAATGAGGTTTTCTAGCAGTAATACAATATGATTTGGATTGCCTAATAATTCATTGGTCGTGTCAGTACAAATTAGAAACTGCTCATTTTCAAAATTAAAAGGTTGGTTAAAGAGTTCTGAATTGATTTTACCATTAATGAGTAGATGTCGTGTTTCCTCTGAATCGGTAAATAGTTGTAATGACATCAGTAGCGCTTGTAATGGATAAAACGTCGGGTGATATCCAATGGTTAAAGAGGTATCGGTATGTTGGTTAGCATTTAATTGTGTTTGAAAATAATTCTCTTCATACTCAATTAATTTATTGCCAATATAAAGAGACATGTTTTCAGCGGTAGAGAGATCAAGTAAATCCCATAGGTAATTGATTGAGTCTTTTGCTGACTGGTAATCATACAATGAGCTTTCTGTTTGTTGAGCGTTTTCATCTATCGTTTGTGTTCCATTTAGCGCATTCTTCTGCTCATAAATGGCAAGAAATCTTTGCTGTTCAATGGCTCGATTTAACGCGATATTAATCTTGTCATAACTAATGACACCATTGTGTCTGACTTCAGAAGCAATTCCCTTAAAGTGAATAAATTTTTCATCAAAATCCATGTATTCGATTAATTTATCGCTTATAAAGGATTTCAGTTTATTGGTGTGATCCGAGTACGTGTTAGCTCTAAGTTGTTGCTTGTTTTTTTGCTTCCAGGTTTGCTCTATTTGTTGAGTTAGGCGTTGGAAGCTCGATTGATTTATTTGTTGATGTCGATTAAAAATAAATAATTCAAGTAAGAACACTAATAATAGACTCGCTAACAATGCTTTTAAATGTGTTGGATGAAATATTAAACTTTTTATATCTGAACTAAAAGGAAAGTTAAAATCTAATTGGCTCGCCAAAATATAAATACAGACTAATGAGAAAATGATACTAAGCCAAGGAAAGTAACTTTTACTCACGAGGGCTTTTGTTATAGAACTCGATTGTTCAGTTCTTTCTGATTCATTGATATTATTTTCATTCATAATTTATTGTTTCAGTGCGCTAGCATAAAACTATGCACTTTTAGTGTAAGGTTTTAGTGTCAATTTTTGTAGGGTTGCACGTCTGTTTGTGCCCACCATTTATATAAACTATTGCCTTGAAAAGGTGGGCAGTGGAAATTGCCCACCCTACTTTTGTTTATTGCTAATAACGACCTTTAGTTGTTTCTGCTTATCTATGGACTTTCCGTCCAAAGTAATTGATTTGTTTCCAACAGTAAGCTCCATCGTCACCAAAGGTTACAATGCCTTCTCCTTTCGCGCAAATTTCAGAAAAACTTAATTGATTATTGTTGCTGCTGGCATTTTGAAAAGAATTCCTTAAAGTCTTAATATGTTGTCGATAGCTGGCATAATTAAAACGGTCAAGATTTAATTTTTCTTCCATTTGAGATGTATTCACAGGATGAGGTGAAGCGTCAACCAAATAGCGTAATATTTTTCTTGGTGTTGGCGCTAGTGGTCTTTGAGAGTTTTTAGGATTCATCAGTTTTTCACCATACCAATAAACGTTCCAGGTGACCAAATCGATGATTAACTCGCCTTGTTTTATTTTATTATCTTTATCGCTTGGAGCTTTTTCGTTTGAACCCGTTAAATGACTGATCGATGTTGCTCGCAATAGCGCCTTTATTCGCCAGCATAAAACCTTTTCTATATTCTCTTGATGCTTCGCAATAAAATCTCGTGTCTGTGAATTTGCAAATACTTTTTCTTCGGTTGAGGTTCCACTGTGTTCCGATAAAAATATAATCGGAACTTGAGGCCAAACTCGGTTGATCAGTTTTGACAAGGATAATCCAGCATCGTTATCACCGTTCATATTAGCATCTAATATAACGATGTCGGGGGTTTGATAATCATTTTGTTTGATTGATTGGTTGATCACTTGGCGCGCAGATTCTTCAAAGCGGTAAACTTCAACTTCGTTGTCGTTTCCACAACTCGCTGACTTGTCTTCCGACGATGCGGAATCATAAGTAGAACCAATGGAGAAGTCAGCTTTTTCTAGTATTGACTGAAAGCGGTCAATCCAATGAAACTGATCTTCTACCCAAAACAATTTAATCATATCTGTTTATTCACATTCGTTTGATCACAGTGTTAATCTTTATTTCAATTATCTCGTTTTTTTCACCGATTTTTCACAGCCATATTAGACACTAGCGGTGTTGTTATTCTACTAATCCTAACAAAGAGGTGAAACATGTCAAATGAACTACTAACCGTTTGGTCGGACAATCCATCAACATCGCTAATAATTTGGGGTGTTATCATCATAATCAGTTTATATCTGGGCAGAAAACAAGCTCACCAGATGTTCAAATCAACCGGGCAAGGATTATATTCGACGTTACGTCTATGGGCATTTAGTTTACGCCAATTAGAAAATAGAGTGTCTCAACGTAATAGAGACATTTTACTAGCGAGTGGCGCAAAAGCATCAGAAAAAACCATTGAACGAGAGTTTACCCGTATTACCGATATTGTTCAGCGAGACTTGTCACAATATCCTGCTCTACATAAACAAATAGCTGAATCAATTGATAGAATTGAGATTGATTATCAAAGCTCTTCTAGTGCAGCGTTGCTACCTCCAGCATGGGGTAACGTGGTTGAGACTATCGCGAATTTACCCTCTAATGGTGATCCAACGGTTAATAAAATATTAACTAATATCAAAAAAGCGGTTGATGAATCTCATCAACAAACACTCAAAGCCTTTAAAAAATCGAGCGCAGAAAGTCATCGTTTATTAAAAGGTATGCTTCCTGTTTGGCGTGAAATAGATGGCAAACTAACAGTAGTCGATGAAAAAATTAGTGGGTTAGCTGAACGTTCAAAAAATATTGATGAGCAAATTAATAATTACTCGAATATTTTAGCTAATCAAGATGTGGCTATTAATGCGCTTGGCTCTTCAGCGTTCACCCAGTTTTTTATCTCTGGTTTGGTTTTAGTGATAGCTGTTTTAGGCGGTTTGATTAATTTCCAGTTGATCGCCATGCCAATGGCTGAAATGGTAGGAGGAGCCAGTTATATTGGATCATTAAAAACATCTGACATCGCTGCGTTAGTAATCATCTTAGTAGAAATCGCGATGGGGTTATTTTTATTAGAATCGTTACGCATCACACACCTATTTCCAATCATCAGTAGCATGGATGACAAAATGAGACGTCGAATGATGTGGGTGTCTTTTGCAATATTGGCAATATTAGCCAGCATTGAATCATCATTAGCCTATATGCGCGATCTGTTAGCTTTAGATAGAGAAGCGTTACAACAATCATTGATAGGTGTTGGCGCAACTAGTGGCGTTGTAGAAGCGCAATTTAGATGGATACCTTCTGTCGGACAAATGGTGATGGGATTTATATTACCTTTTGCGCTTGCTTTTATTGCGATACCCTTGGAGTCTTTTATCCATTCGCTGCGAATTGTTATCGGTCTTATTAGTGTCAGTGTTTTAAGAATACTGCGTATCTTAGTGAGATTGTTGGGAGGACTATCTAAGCACTTTTTCAAACTGTTAACTCATTTTTTCGACTTGTTAATTATGTTGCCATTGAGTGTGGAAAGATTAGTCAAAAGCCAAATGGGAACTAATCAACAAGATGAAGTTGAGTCAAAGAAATCAAATTCAAACCCAAGCGGAGTAAAATTATGAGACATTTTAGAAATGTTAGCTTTTTTGTTAGTCTAGTTGTTAGTTTGCTTTTAATGGTTTCTTGCGGTGAACATCAACCAAAAAACAAGGCGGTTTATTTATTGATTGATACATCAGGAACCTATACAGAGGAGTTGAAAAAAGCGCAAAGCATTGTGAATTATTTATTGGCGACTTTAAATAGTGGTGATTCAATCGCGCTTGCCAGGATCGATAGTGGTAGCTTTAGCGAGAAAGACATCATTGCCAAAGCAACCTTTGATTTGCGTCCTAGTACGACTAACAATCAAAAACGTCTATTTAAGCAAGCGGTTGATGAATTTGTTACCAATACTAAACGCGGTAGTCGAAATACCGATATTACGGGCGGATTAATGCAGGCTACCGATTTTGTCAATGAAACAAAAGCGGGCGAAAAATATGTCCTTATATTTTCAGATCTCGAAGAGGATTTAAGCAAAGGACATATTCGAGATTTTCCGATTGATGTTAAGGGCATTGAAGTGGTTGCATTAAATGTAACCAAGCTTCGCTCCGATAACATTGATCCTAGAGACTATAAGAAACGTTTAGTCGCTTGGCAAGAACGAGTTGAAAGTGGAGGCGGTACGTGGAGAGTATTGAATGATTTAGAGCAGTTGGATTCTTTGTTAGTTCGTTAATTGTTCGCTGTTAGTGGGCTTAGAAAGGCAGGTTGTTTTAATTTCTCATGTTGAGCTGGACTGCTGATGGAACGTATTTATATCCCAGACCATCATATTTCCAACCAATGCCTTCAATGGATTGCGTATAAAGACACACCACTTTTGAGATAAGCGTTTGAATACTCAAATTCAATATATCGTATATTCAATCACACACATAATGACTCACTTGTCGTGACTCACTAATGGTGATATATTAAGTGAGTTATAAATTCAAGGTTTAAACAACGTGAAACAAGAACCATTTCCTAGACGCATAGTAACAGGCACTGCATTTTGTAATCGTCATGAAGAGCGTGAAATACTAACATCGCTGTTTCAGCAAGGTACGCATGTTTGGATGCAGGCACATAGGCGACATGGAAAAACGTCGCTATTATTGCAGACCGTTGAGGACATGAAAAAAAGTAACCAAGATATTATGGTTGAAAGATGTCATCTTCTTTTTACTAGTGGTGCAGAAAGTATTGTTAGACAAATACTGCGCTCTGTGTCAAAACTAACAGGTTCAATCATTGAAGCGGAAGGTCGCAAGAAGAGCAAAGCAAAACACCAAACATTTCTAAACAAAGTAATGAGTCGTTTCAGCCAACTAAACCCCAAAATCAGCTTAACGGATGGCAAACTTTCTGTATCTTTAGAGTCGGTTTATGATATTGATGCACTTGTTTTCGGATTAGAAAAGCTAGATGAATTGGCTTTTGAACAGGGCTTTCGAGTCATTCTTATTATAGATGAATTTCAAGAACTCGCTAAATCTAACAATGGAATAATGCTTGAGTCAGCCATTAGAGATAGACTTGAAACCTCTAAATCTTTAACGTTCGTTTTTTGTGGCTCTGAAAGTACGCTAATGGCGCAAGCTATGACTGATTCTAAGCGGCCTTTGTATAATCATACGTATCCATTTTCGCTTGAAAGGATCTCAGCGGATTCTTACTTAAAACATCTGAATAAAATGGCGTTACGTGAATGGGGAAAACAGCTTAAGAGTGATGTTATTGAGTTGATAATAAAATTGAGCGAACGCCACCCGTATTACCTTAATAGTCTTTGTAGTGAAATTTGGCTGAAGAAAACTCAGCCTACCAAAACCACCGTGTTAATCGCATGGGAGAAAACTGTTTCTGCGGTAGAAAGGGAGGAAGAAYKRMTYKWWYWTWSWYTGAAWGCAAATGAGAAAAAAATATTGTCAGCTATATCAAAAGGACTAAATACAAAAATGACTTCAGCTGCTGTTAGTTCTAAAGTAGAGTTGGGGTCTTCATCGATATTAAAGACGCTGAAACAGTTGATCGTTAAAGACTTAATATATCGAAAAGGTGATGAATACCATATTATTAATCCGTGTATCAAAGCGATAATAAAGAAATATTAAAAACCGATGGTCTGTTAAATAGAACCAATAGATTTGGCGCTGACTGGTCAAAGTGGTTAGCGTTTAATAGTCGTTGTGTAGATCAAATAAAATAACGGCTGGTACGACCCCCCTACTTAAAGGATTCTTAGTGAAAAACGAAAAGCCTAATTCAATACCTGACATAGACGTTGAGGTGAGACCTGAAGTCGTTGCGGGTTTGCCTGGTGCTTCATCTAGAGTTCATCGGATTTTATCTAAAGCGGGCATCGATTCAGATCGGTTATCAATTTTAAATCTTGGTCGACCGACAAAACTAACTAAGTATCAAACGCCCCAATGGGTCTATCGGATGGCCGTTGGATACTTTCTCTGGTTGGTAATGTATATTCTTGAGCATTTTGGTGTTGTGCTCCCTATCTATCTTAACGCCCTATTTTCTCTTTTTGTTGGTTTGATGATTATTCAGGTGGCATGTCAAGTGCTGGTGATGACTACTGAGCGCTTCGCTGCGAGAATGCGTTGGACACATTATGTGGCAGGTACAGCCGCGGAGATACTGTCTACACTTCCTGAAATTGTGGTGATTGCCTTTCTTGTGCCGGTGAGCCCACTGACTGCATTTTTGGTTGCGATGGTGACGATTTACAACAATGCGCTAGTGTTCAGCATCTACTCGTATTTTTTACCCCATAATCAACAGGGCAAGTTCCTGATGCCTAAACCCATTACCGATTCTGGTTCTAAAATCCTGATTGCTGGTGGAGTGATCGGATTAGTTTTAGGCTTATCAATGTTGACTTTTAGTTTGGATGGGCATCCCAAGCACTCCTTTGAAGCTATTGATCTGTTTGTTCTTGCCGTATTAATGCTGAGTATTTTCGCTGTATACATTTACAAGCTGCTAAATGACCTGGAAGAGGAGGAAGAGGAGGTTCACGCAACACTTGAATTAACCGAAGATGAAATTGAATTGCGGCAAGAGTTAGTTTTCAAATATGTGGAAAAAAGTAGTCTACCCTTTATCTTTTTTTTATTGGTTCTCGGTATTTTAGGGTCCTTTCTTGGCGGTGAGCGCGTAGCTGAGTTCGCGACGTTGACCATTGACGGTTTAGGTTTCAGCGGGGTTGTGGCCGCGATTATATTAGCAGGTTTCGCTGGCATGAGTGAGTATGTGATTTTATGGACATCACATCGTAAAAAAGAGTACGGCATCGCTCTGGCAAATGCCTTCGGTGGTATCGCTCAGGTGTTATTTCTAATCGTACCTTTTACATTAATAGCCATTGCTTATTATCAAAGTTTCGTTAATCCTAATCATCCTGATTTGCCCATTATGTTTTCTGTGCCTAATATTCTATTGCTGATATTCCTATTTCCAACTTTGCATACGTTGGCGTCACTTCTGCAAAATAATCATACAATGGATATCCTTGATACCGTAATTATGGTCAGCATCGTTAGTCTTTTGCTTCTGCTATTGGTTACTTACGGCGACGCTCTGAGTTAGCTTTTTTCTAATAGGCGAATATAATTTGTATAGTGGCCTTGTAACGGTCTAATAAAGCCGGATAATGAACAGATTATTAAGATAAAGACTAATTAGATCTGTCCTCTTTAAGAGAAAGTTTTTACTAGATGGAAACAAAATGTTTAAAAACAAGATGCTTAAGAACAAAATAACCCTAACTCTCGTGACTTGTATGTCGCTTTTATTATTTGGATGTAAATCCGAACCAGAATTGCTCCTCAAAATTGACCCGATGAGTGAGCGCCAATTGGCGAGCGGTTTAATAGTTGGTGTGGAAGGAGAATATCAAAATCATAGTTGGTTAGGTCTACCTTATGCAACACCGCCGGTGGGGAATTTACGCTGGGTAGCACCGCGATCAGAGAAACCATGGCAAGGTCTTAAAAATGCGAATAAACATGGGGCAATTTGTACACAATTTGCAGGTAGTGGTGGTGGACCAACGGGGGAAGCCGGTACTGTCGTGGGCGATGAGGATTGTTTATATTTAAGTGTGTATGCGCCAAAGCTAAATGAATCCGAAATTAAACAAAAGAAACTGCCTGTCATGGTTTGGTTGCACGGTGGTAGTAACCGRCACGGWGCRGGTTCYTTTTACGATGGCTCTCGGCTTGCCAGCGAGCAAGAGGTTATAGTTGTTAGTGTCAATTATCGTTTGGGTCCTTTTGGCTGGTTCTATCATTCTTCACTTAATCATGCGTCGCACAGTCCAGAAGATAACAGTGGTAATTACGGCACCTTAGATATCTTGCAGTCGCTAAAATGGGTGCAAAACAATATTGCCACTTTTGGTGGTGACTCAAATAATGTCACCGTATTTGGTGAGTCGGCAGGTGCATTTAATATTTTAAGCTTGATGATAAGCCCACTCGCAGAAGGATTGTTTCACAAAGCTATTTCTCAAAGTGGTGGAATTAACTTTGCACCCATTAGCAAGGCAATGAATTATCAGGATGATAAAGATCCGGGCGATCTGTTTAGTTCTCAACAAGTAGGTCTATATCTTCGAGTACAAGATGGTAGTGCTGAGGATGTTACTGCTGCAAAGAAACAAGTAGGCGGTCTTAATGAGAATGAAAGAGCAAGCTACTTAAGATCTAAGAGTGCSACYGATTTAATGTTGGCTTATGGTTTCGAACAACCSAATAAYAAAGGTCGAAGCGTGAATTTAATYGCTGATGGTGTTGTACTGCCCACCGAGGATCCYATMGYACTATTTRCCRATCCTAAAAAACATCTTGATRTCCCTTTGTTGATYGGAACAAAYCGAGATGAAATGCGTTTATATCTYTWTRGKAATRMKGAATWTGTYGATTAYTATTTTTCATTTTATCCYGTMATAAAAGACGAAGMATTCTATGAAGCAAGCGCWGATTATTATACGCGYATGTGGAAGTATAAYGGCGTTGATAGARTKGCAAAYGCACTGASYGAGAGYCRGRCTAAAGGATCRAMYTCYTCTGTWTGGGCKTATCGATTTGATTGGGATGAACAAGCAAGRYMMYWSGGTGCCAAATTGGATAAATTGTTGGGAGCKGGACACGGCATGGAGATCCCTTTTGTTTTTGGCTTTACMAGTAAGKCTGAWGTTTGGCARAACATGCATGATGATTCTAATAAGGTAAAYCGTGAACAACTATCRAAGACCATGCGTAATTAYTGGGCKGARTTTGCTTACMGTGGTAATCCYGGARKTGGTCGGGAKCAAGGRCAAKTAAATTGGCCMGCTTGGAATGGSGAKTCTGACGTTGCAATGAARTATATGATTTTAGATTCACCGCAAGATGGTGGCATGCGCATGAGTGCTGACTTAGTGAGCTTTACTGGTATGGTGAAAGACATTGCGGAGGACGATAGACTTGATTCGGTAGAAAAAAAATGTAAAGTTTTTGCTGGATTAGCCAATGGAGGCAATAAGGCATGGCCTAGTGATAAATATGAAGGTCAACTTGACGGCGCATGCGCCGTTTATCCTTTATGAGTAATGGAAGAAGATAATTTGAGCCTGTAGTTAATTTTGAATCGGATGCGAAAAACTAATTATTTACAGGCACTATTTATAGATCTATTTTATGCAACAGCATGAATTATGGTTTATCTCCGACATTCATAGGGTTTTCTGGATCTTCAGTCCATTCTTCAAGTGAWCCCATATAAACRGCAACATTTGAAAAGCCTGCWCGRTGWARRTTAAATGCGACSGAAGATGCCGCTATRCCRCCRCCACAATAAGTAATCATTTTATCTTTACGCTTTCCATCAAGCATTAAATCTAAGTCATCAATCGATAGAAAATATCCAGATTCATCGACAAAGTTTGAAGACGGTAAATTAATCGCACTAGTGATATGACCTTTTCGCGCATACATTGCAAAATCACCTTGGTAATGTGCTGGAGGTAAAGAGTCTACAATCGTAATTTCTTTATCAGCTATGGCATTTAATACCAGACTTTGATTAACGACTAATTCTTTTCTTAGATTAATTTCGAAATCGCCTGCAGAATAATTTGAACTCTCGCTAGTTAAGGCATATTCCGAGTCTGTAAATAATTCAGTCCAAGCATTTTGACCGCCGTTAAGAATACTAGCTCTGTCGAAGCCTGCCCATCTAAGCATCCACCATATTCTTGTCGGCCAAGTTTGGTTTTCTCTCGCGTATATCACAACGTGTGAGGTTTTATTGATACCCAATTTACGCATCGCTTTTTGGAATTGCGCGGGACTTGGCATAACAAAGTCTTTCTCAGATGAATGGCTAGACAAGTCCCCTTTTAAATCAGCAAAGCGGGCTTTCGGGATATGAGCTTTTGTATATTCATCTTTTCCGCTAATCGATTGATAGCCTGTCTCATCCATTTTGATCAAAACGCTAGCATCTAACAAAACCAAGTTGGCATCGTTTAGATGTTTCTTTAGCCACTTTGCAGAAACTAAGAGGTCTGTCTTATCCAGATTTGTCTTATGCTGAACAAGTTTATTCTGAACTTGTTTGTCAACCTTTAGAGAAGCATTGGATGTCTCGGAGCAGCCAGCGGAAAGGGCAAAAACGGTTAGTATTAGTAAATATTTGGTCATCATTTGTTTCATTTTCTTACTCGAAGAGCCTACAAAAAATTCAATATAACGGCATTTAAAAAAGATGCAACTAACTTTCTGTTACTAGATGTTGAGATGTTGCGGAAATACTCAACTATTGAGATTTTTGACCAAATTATTTTTATCCACTACCACCATATAATAGTTAACTTATTGATTTTATTGCGATATAAAACATGGCTAGTATTTTGCTTGTCTTCGTTTGTAAAGATAGTTTTGAATTTTAAGGTAATTTAGGTGAGAACAAAATGAATAAAGTAATTAAATTAATATCTGTAATCAGTTTTACAGCGGTATTCTCAAGTTGTGCAATCCATGTTGATGCTCACGGAAATTCTGGAGATATGAGTTCTGTTTTTGGAGGGATTAGTGTTGATTCCGGATCTAAAGTGGGTGATCTTTCTAGTGTGAATGGTGGGATTGATATTGACGATGATGTTATCGCTGGAGAAGTCGAGACAGTTAATGGCAGTATTGAAATTGGTGATAATGTTCAACTAGAAAGTGCAGAAACGGTCAATGGCTCTATTGAAGTTGGAGAAAATGCCAATGTCGAGAAAAATTTATCGACGGTTAATGGCTCTGTATTTATTAAATCTAATGGCGTTATTGGTGGCAGTATTAAAACCGTTAATGGTGATATCGAAGTGACGCAAGTGATTGTTAGTCAAAATATTAAAACCTCTAACGGGGATATCGCGTTATCTGATAACACTGTTGTTAAAGGCGATATTGTAATTAAAGATAATAATAGTTGGTTTTCAAACGATTTAAGCGATAAACCGGTGATAATAATTGATGATACTTCGAGTGTTTTAGGAGCAATACATTTACACCGTCCAACAGAATTAAAGATTGCTGACGGCGCAAAAGTTGGGGAAATTAAATATCATTTTAAAAGAAAATGATCCAATAAAATCAAGCTATCAAAAGACAACCGCCTATTGATGTCTTCGGTCAATTCCTAATAATATTTTAGGCCGATTTTTATTCAATGAGTCCTTATTAATCATTAGCGACTCATTTGACTTTCCCTGCGTTGGAAGTGCAAGAGCGTCCCACCAACTAATCCCAGAAGTTAGAGTTGAAGGTTGAGGGATTTGCGCTGAAGCTTCTACTAGGTTTACGCTTGGTAATATATTTGCTACAACGTATTCCGCTCGAGATTTTGTTCTATCATGACCTACACGACCTCTTTCTGCTGTCGATATAATGTAATCTGGCGCTAAACCTGTGATTCCTTGATCGTATAGAACGCCAAATCGATAAGTCATTAGATATTCCTCTGCGAGCATCGCGTAATCTTCTCTTAAAGTGCTGTAATTGTAAGTATTAGTTGCTTCATAGGGAAAGAAGAATTCAGCCACATCATCTGGGGTAAAATTTTGTTGAGTTTGTGTGGCGGTTTCACCCTGAAACATCACGTTTCCTAAGTCATACATTTCCTGGCTAACTAATGGAAGCGAGTTTGCTAAACCGGTTGAGTCTGGCTGGTTTACGCTAGAGTAAGTCCACGCAAAATCACTGTTATTAGCATTTGCCCAAGCTCTAGGTGGGAAAAAATCATTGGCGTGGGCTAATTCGTGATAAAGCACACGTGATAAATTATGTTTAGAGCTCTCTAAATCACGAACATCACGGGATGCAATAAGTGGCGTTGAGTAAGCATATTCGTTATCTTTTGTGACTCGCCAAGGATCCGCGAACAATAAATCTTTGCTAAAATCACTACGGAAATCTTGAGTAGTATCGATGCTGTCTCTTTCCTCAGGTGTTACCCAAAAATAGCTCGCACTTAAATAGATTGCACCGGTGCCCGACCAAAAAAACGACGGTCTAATATCGTAAGAAATAACGATACTAGTGGTTGCGCCAAGCAGGTTTTTAATATCATTGCTGGTATCAACGGTTTCTAAATATTCTTGGAATCGTACGCCCATCCAATCATGGGATACCAAAACTCGAGCCATAATATCGGCCGTGGTTGGATTGGCGGTTAGACTACCAATAAAAGGTAATTTCCCCAAATTGCAAAGTTCTGTACTGGTATTTGAATAAATGCACTCGTTAAGCTCATTAAAGTAGTTTGAATCTGTAACGAAAGGGTGGATGTCGGCTAGTGAAATATCCGCAAATCGACCRGCATTRAARAAGCTATCRTTATCWATATTSGTTTCCTCYAGTAGAATATTGACTGAATCAGAAGCCGAATTACCTTGATCGTCAGTGATAGCAACTTTAAATTTTAATAAGATGTCTTGGTTTATTGTTGGCGCGGTAAAATTGAGTGATAGCTGATCCGTAATGTTTAATACAGCTGAAGGACCTTCAATTTGAGTCCAACTGATAGAGGTTATGTTTCCAGGCATTTGCTCGTATGCTTGTAACGACATTTTTGCTTGTGAATTGGCCTCGTGATCAAGTCTAACATTCACGTAAACGGGCGACTCTGATGTCGCATCGAAGGAATATTCAATAAGACCATCATTAGACTGAAAATCTTTAAATTCAACTTGAAAGGTATATTGACCTTCTGAGGGAACATCAAATCCTATCACTTTTCTATCCGCACCAATAAAGTTTACTGAAGGTCCTTGTGTTTGAGACCATTGAATTTCCGTAATGTTTGAGTTGCTGGAGGTAAGCACTAGTCCTACTGATTCGCCTATTAAGGCTTTGTTGTTCTCAAATCCAACTATTTCGGGCTTATTGCCTTTACTGCATGAAATTAGGAATAAAGTGGCGGAGATAATAAAGAGAATACGATTGAGCATATCGGATACCTACTATTTTACAAAATAAAACATCGAAATCTTAAGATTTAGACCGCTAGCGATCTTTTTTGTTTCATGTCTAGTTGCATATTATTGACTTAAACGGATTAATTATTAACCAATCATTGTCAGTGAATCAGAGAATATAGCTATTGAGTATACAAAATGACTCCTAAAAACGGTAGTAAATATTAACTCAGCTTAAAACCACAGTGAATGATGCACAATTTTTAATGATATTTTAGACCTTTAATGACAAGCTGTAGTATCATCTCATCAATATTAAAACGGATAAAACACCTATATTTATGGCTTCTTCAGAGCATCAGTCAGCCAAAAATGTCAACCGACAGCTAACTTCAGAGCAAAAGCGCGCAGCTTTGACTCAAATTAGTCAAATCGCGCACACCGACAAAAAAAGCCATGGTTTTATGAAAGCAAAAGAGGATGCAGATCTAGCTCTTGCTGAAAATAAAATAATTTTAAATAAACGCTTTGTACTTGAATCGATCCTCGGTTCGGGCGGAATGGGAACTGTCTATAAAGCACAAGATTTAAGAAAGGTTGAAGCGCGAGATAATAACCCCTATATAGCGGCTAAAATCTTAAATGCTGATTTTAAAAATCACCCTGACGCATTTATTACTTTGCAACGTGAAGCCAGTCGATCGCATCTTCTCTCTCATCCCAATATTGTCACGGTTCATGATTTCGACAGAGACGGTGATACGATTTTTATGACAATGGAGTTAATGAAAGGGCAAGATCTTGATCAATTATTAAAGACTAAGCAAGGTGTTGGATTAGGAAAAGAGCGATCGCTCTCAATTCTAAAAGATTTCTGTGAGGCGTTAAAATATGCTCACAAGAAAGGTATTATTCATTCAGACTTTAAACCTGGCAATATATTTATTACTAAAGATGGCGCAAAAGTACTTGATTTTGGCATCGCTAGGCTGGCTCTCGAGTCCGAAATGAAAGACCATTTTGATGCTGGCGTTCTTGGTGCTATAACGCCCGCTTATGCTAGCTTAGAAATGATTCAAAGAGGAGAGCCTTATAAAAGTGATGATGTTTATGCTGCGGCAGTAATCACTTATGAAATGTTAACCGGAAAGCATCCCTTTAATACACTTTCAGCTGCTACCGCTCTGGCTAAAAATTTATCACCCGAACCTATCGTTGGTTTAAGCAAACGACAGTGGCAGGCATTGGAGTCAGCACTTAAATTTAAAAGATCAGAGCGTACAAAAACGATTGATGAATTTCTTTTGGGAATGACTTTTGTACCAACAATTCCGACTTTCAGAATTGTTAGCTTTATTCTTTTACCTGTTCTTGTGTGGTTTGCGTATAGCAAATATTTTGCACCTAATGAATTAACAACCGCGATTGATGAATCTTTGTCAAAAGCAATTTCTTGTTATCATTCCAATGATTACCCCTGCGCGATAATTAGTGCACGTTCAATTTTAAATATGTCTCCGGATCATGTCGAAGCAAAAAAATTATTAAAGCTATCAGTTGATGAGAATTTGAAAACTAAAATTAAAACGCATATGATTGAAATTGAAGAATGCTTAGATGCAGTAAACTTGTCGAATGATAAGATTACTTGTGCTAAACGACAGTTGGAAAAATTAAGTCTATTGGCAAGAGATAGTCAATCATTTTTAAAGGCTGAGCGACTGCTATTTAGAAAAGAAAATGAATTATCATTTAGTCAGTCAATACAAAAAGCTCAAAATTGTTTTGAAGCTAAGAATTATGCTTGCGCGGAAACTAATACAAAACTAGCGTTAAATTTTTCACCAGATAATACAATCGCTTTAGCATTATTGTTAAGCTCTAAAAAATCAATTAAAGAAGAAACTATTAAGCTTGAAGAACAACAAGAACGTTATGATGCATCTATGATAAAAGCTAGAAGTTGTTATAAAAAACGGGAGTTTGATTGCGCCGTCACACATGCAAATGTTGCGTTATCGGTTAAGTCAGGCGATGTTGAAGCAAAAGACGTTAAGGAAGATTCTGAAGATGCAAAAAGACAATATCAACAAAATTTAAATCGGGCTAATAAAATTTTAAAAGATGGACAAGCTTGTTTTAAAGTATTGAACTATAGCTGTGCTATCGCTAAATCTGAGTCCGCGCTAGAGTTTGTTCCCAAACTAAAGGCAGCTAAAATACTTAAGCGCGATGCGAAAAATGCAATGGAAGAAATAAAAAAATCGATAGAATTTAAATAAAAAAACCAGKAGTTTCATTATGCATATAACAAAACCAAGTAATCAGAAGAAAGTAAGTCAAATTATGTTGATTGGATTGATTTCCGTTACTTTAATATTTGCAAGCGGATGTGGCGGGATTAGTAGTAAACGCTTAAAACAAATTGGCGCTATTGTTGTTATAGGTGTAGCTGCCAAATTGATTTATGACATGGTCGTCGATTACCAATCAAAACAAGTGAACGATGAAGGTGAAGTCATAGAGAAATATAAATTAGAGCATGGTGAATTACCAAACGAACCTCAACTCGTTGCATACGAATCAAGTATTCAACCGGGAGATGTGGTTACTGCAGGAAATGACATTTCAATTTTCTCAAAATTGGAAGTGGTTAGAAGTATTAATACGAGAACTTTAACCATTGAAGAGAAAATCACCATTTTTGATAATGTAGATAATAGTAAAGAATTAAAATCATACACTAAAACGGTTAATGCTGAAACCAACGCTAGCGGCGCTTTTGAAAATAAATTCACTTTTCAATTGCCAAAAGGCATGCCGCAAGGGATATATCCTGTTAGAACCGAGATATTGGTTAATGGGATAGCTTATTCCCCTGTCAATAATCAAATGCAGTTAGTGGAATTTAAAGAAAATAAAACCTTAGAATCGATAGTGAGTTTATCCATTTATTAAGTAGGAAATAGGAATGTTGAAAATAGAAGAGCTAAATAAAATAGTTGCAACGGGTGAATCATCACTTCAGATTCTTAAAGATATTAGCTTTTCATTGCAAAAAGGTAAAAGCCTTGCGATAGTCGGTGAGTCTGGTTCTGGTAAAACAACTCTTTTAGGATTGTTGGCTGGATTAGATAAACCGACCAGTGGAAAAGTTTCTATTGATGGCAATTCGATTTTCGAAATGTCTGAGGATGAGAGGGCGTTAGTTAGAAAAAACTCGGTTGGTTTTGTGTTTCAAAGCTTTCAATTGATCGAAGGTTTAACAGCACTTGAAAATGTGATGATGCCGTTAGAGTTACGCGGTGATATGAATGCGAAAGAGAAAGCACTTTCTCAACTAGAGCAAGTGGGTTTGTCTGAGCGAGTTCATCATTTCCCTAATCAATTATCCGGTGGCGAACAACAGCGAGTAGCGATAGCTCGTGCTTTTGTTTGCAATCCTCAGGTATTATTTGCTGATGAACCGACTGGAAATTTAGATACTAATACAGGGAAAAAGGTAGTTGAGTTGATGTTTGACTTGAACCGAAAAAATAATACCACCATGGTCTTAGTCACTCATGATATCAAGTTGGCTTCACGCTGTGATTATAAAATATCATTAAGCGCAGGCAAATTAATTGAATCAGATTTACCGCAATGAATAATTTCAACCAACTTTTTACCATAGCATTTCGTATTTTTAGGCGTGATTGGCTGAGAGGTGACCTTTCGGTATTGGTTTTTGCATTATCGATTGCTATGGCTTCTGTGAGTGTTATTTACTTAATTATCGACCGAGTTTCATCCGCAACCGATCAACAAGCCTCTCAGATTATAGGCGCAGACTTGGTTATCACTTCACCAAACGAAATAAATCAAGAGTGGTTAAATAAAGCAAAAACACTTAATTTGCAAAGCGCAAAAGTGATTAGCTTTGCTAGTGTTCTTTCTGCTAATGGAGAGATCCAACTTTCAGGTGTCAAGGCGGTTTCAAAAAACTATCCTTTGAAAGGTCGTATAGAGTTATCCGATGTTCCATATGGTAACGTTAACATTGCCAATCAGATCCCCGAGCTTGGGTCGGTTTGGATTGCACCAAGAATATACAATCAGCTATCTGTTAAAAAAGGTAATTTAATTGAGCTAGGATATGCCGACTTAACAGTCAATGGCGTCATTATGTTAGAGCCAGGACAGGGTTCAACCCTTTTTAATGTGGCTCCAAGTGCGATCATTAATATCGATGATTTAGCTAAGACTAAAATAATTCAACCGGGTAGTCGAGTGAGTTATCGCTATTTGTTTGTTGGTAATAAAAATGACATTGAAAATTTCAAACAATTTCTAGAACTTATCATTAATTCTAGTCAGCGACTGGTTACCATTTTTGACGAAACGCCTTTAGCGGGATCTGCCATTACTCGAAGTAAAAAATATATTAGTCTTTCCAGTATATTAACATTAGTTCTTCTTGGCATTGCTATCGCCATTACCGCCAATCGCTACGCAACTAAACAATTTGATATGAGTGCCTTAATGCGATGTTYTGGTATGAATAATCGCCAAGTGTTAACAGTGTTTATTATTATTTTGGGTTTGGTCGCCGTTAGTGGAATATTTATYGGCGCACTCTTTGGTTTAGGRTTTCAGTGGATAATGGTYAAATGGTTAAGYGARCTRTTTGTTGAAACATTACCCGCACCGGATTTAACCGTACTACTTTTTCCAGCTCTGTCATCGCTGATTTTATTGATGGGGTTTGCCATGCCATCGTTAACTCAGCTAAAAGATGTGCCACCCATGAGAGTATTACGTCGGCAGTTATCGCCTATGAAAAACAATGTGCGTTTGATTTACTTTATCGCTTTTCTATCATTATTAAGTGTAATGTATGTGCAAATTGGCGATGTGAAATTAGTTTTAGGCGTCACTGCTGGTTTATTGGTTATGGGAGTAATTTTTGGTGTTTTTGCAAAATTAGTTTTGTCTCAGGTGCGACGTTTATCTTATACCAAGAATGTTGCAATTAATTATAGTTTGCGACAACTAGATGCAAACAAAGGCGTCACTTTACTTCATTTGTTATCTTTTAGTAGTACCTTATTCGTTATTGCGATTGTCATTTTAGTGCGAACTGAATTGTTGGATAAATGGGAACAAAGTATCGCGATCGATACGCCAAACCACTTTATGGTCAATATTTCACCGGATAAAATTTCGGCTCTCAACTTTCTTTTTAAAGAAAATGATGTTGTTGCCTCGGAGCAGTATCCGATGGTGAGAGCTAGGATAACTAAAATAAACGGTGAAGAAATAAAAACCGCATTACCAGAGTCCGTTCAAGAACATAACTCTTTAAAACGAGAGTTAAATATGACGTGGACAGAACAATTACCGAAAGGAAATAAAATAACTAAAGGTGAATGGTTATCTGAAGCTCAAAATAATGATAAACAACTGGCTTCAATTTCTTTTGATTCTAAAACCGCCGAGATGTTAGGGCTCGACCTAAAAGATAATATAACTTTCACTATAGGTGGTCGAGAATGGACTGCAGAGATTACTAGCTTGAGAAGTATAGATTGGCAAACATTTACGCCTAATTTTTACGTGATTGCCAAACCGGGTGATCTAGATGATTTTAGCCCGACTTATATGAATGCTTTCTATCTACCGAAGGATAAAAAATCGCTACTGGCTGAAATTGTAAAAAAACATCCCACTTCGATTGTGATTGATCTCGATAGAATATTTGATGAGGTTAGAAATATTATTGCAAAAGTTAGCTCAGCAATTGAAATACTAATGGTGTTTGTTGTGGTGGCGGGGTTAGCGCTTTTATGGGCGACTATGGAACATAGCTTTGCTCAAAAATTAAAACAATCGGCTATTTTAAGAACGCTAGGAGCAAGTCGAAATTTTTTAGCGGTTAGTTTTCGCTTTGAGTTTTTATGGATAGCTATTTTATCTTCAACTGTTGCGTTAATTTGTATCGAACTAGTAACCTACTTTTTATATCAATCCATCTTTGAAATCGAGTTCGAATTTCACTTTTCTTTGTGGTGGCAACTACCATTAAGCCTATTTTCTTTGATGTTGTTATCATCATGGAGAGGCGTTAATCGAGTGACTAAGCCTGCGCCATTGTTGCTTTTGAAATAAATTTCAACGATTTCTTTAGCCTTTTAATAAGTAAGTCAAAATAGCTAATCGGTGGTTATTTTGCTTATTTCTGGTAATCGGTGGTTTCTGAAAAAATGTTGTAAAACTACAAAAGTCTTTATAAAACAATTTGTTAAGTCAATGTTTTATTTCTGGCACGTTTCCTGAATTACTCTTTAATGAAAACCCATTAAATGAATACCTAAGTATTTCATTATTTAATAAGAGAGGAATAACATGAACATATTTAAACGATTTTCAGATATCTTAAACAGTAATCTTAATTCAATGTTAGACAAAGCGGAAGATCCAGAAAAATTGGTCAACATGATCATCCGCGAAATGGAAACGACGTTATTTAATGTTCGCTCTGAGTCTGCGAAAACTATAGCCAATAAAAAAGAGATGCAAAGGCAGCTTAAAGACTTTGAGTCTGAGGTAGCATCGTGGCAAAAACGCGCTGAATTAGCGCTTGAAAAAGGGCGGGATGATTTAGCCAAACAAGCTTTAGAAGAAAAGAATAGAATTAGTTTAGCGATTGAAGCTCAAAGCAAAGAATTTGGCGCTTTAGAATCGGCGTTAGAGAAATTAGAACATGATATTTCTAAGCTGCAGCTAAAATTGAATGAAGCGATTGCGAGAAGAAAAGCGATTGTCGCTCGACATGTTACCGTCCGAAGTAGTATTCAAATTCGTCAAAAAATAGCAGTAATAGGTATCGATGATGCTTTGAATCGATTTAATCGTTTTGAAAAACGTCTCGATGAGATGGAAGCGGAAGTAGAAGCCATGGATTTAGGACAAAATGTTAGTTTATCTCAGCAGATTGACGGTTTACAAGCGGATGACGAGTTAAATAAAGAACTATACGAGCTCAAGTTAAAACTTAAAAAGGCATCTTAGAATATTGAAGGTAGGTTGCTAAATTTTGACTTTAATTGATAAAAGAGGGATAAATGATGAGTAGATATAGTGAAAATGAGAGTGAGTATAATTACCGCCATAGTCATTATAGAAAGAATAGTCGCTATGATGACGTTAGCTATGGGCGTCGGCCTTTAGCTCGTTCAAAGGTCATGGGGGTTTGTGCGGGTATCGCTCACCAGTTTGGTTGGGGTGTTACTTTAGTTAGAGTGGTGGCAATGATTTCCTTATTTTTGTTTACTGCACCTACTTTTTTAGCATACATTGTTGCGGGCGCACTGTTTTATTAGGATAATAGACTCATCATTAATGAATTTAACTTTATGGAATTGAAATAGCTATGTGGAGTTTTGGACGATCGAAACAGACTGACTCGAAAAAGACGGATGATTCTTCAGTTATCGGTGAATCGGCCGGTTTATTTGAAAGCGATGAGACGTTAAAAGACACTCAGGATTTTTCTGCATCGGATAGCGTTATAAGTAAAGAAGATAACTCGTTGGGCAAAAGAATTCTTTTTGCTTCACTTTTTGTGGTGGTGAGTCTTTATTTRCTTGGCGTGTATTGGAGTATTGAGCCTGACTTGTTTGATGTTAGGGCTGAAGCTCAGTCTTTACTAGATACTGAAAGCTTACTAAAGACGGAATCCTTGCAAAATAAAAACGAACCGTTAAAAATAGGCTTTACAACGTTAGCCACCACTGAAAGGTTGATTTCTGAGTTGATGGATAAGCCAGGAGGTTTTTTAACCAATGATCGACTGCCTCCTTCAATATTTTTAGATAATATTCCCGCGTGGGAGTTTGGTGTAGTGGTTCAAATTAGAGATATGGTTTCTGTATTAAGAAACGATATGAGTCGCTCTCAATCTCAGTCTTTGGAAAATAGCTTTTTGCAAAAAGCAGAACCACTACTTAATATATCAACAGAGTCATGGGTTTTACCCACTGCAGAAGGTAGTTATTTAGATGCTAAGGAAAAATTGGGTCAATTTCGTATCGAACTGAATAAGAATGATAATCCCAATGTTCAATTTTATGCGCGAGCTGATAATCTAAGATCTTGGCTTGAGTTAGTGAATAAACGACTCGGAGGTTTGTCTCAGCGTCTATCGGCTGCGGTTGGTCAAGAACGGATCAATACCGATCTTTCGGGCGATTCAGCCGCGACACAATCAACCAAAACATCCTCAGCCTTTTCCGTGAAGACGCCTTGGTTTTTAATTGATGATGTCTTTTATGAGTCAAGAGGCGCTTGTTGGGCGCTTATTCATTTGCTTAAAGCCGTGCAAATTGACTTTGCCGATGTCTTAGAGAAAAAGAATGCTAATGCTAGTCTTGCACAAATCATTAGAGAATTAGAAGCGACTCAAGAAACTGTTTGGAGCCCCATGATTCTTAACGGTAGTGGATTTGGTATAATGGCGAATCATTCCTTAGTGATGGCTAATTATATTAGTCGAGCCAATGCTGGTTTGATTGATTTAAGAGAGTTATTGGCTAGAGGTTAATTTTTAATGATAAGACTGATTGAAATCAACGCTTACAAATAGAATAATACAGCGATGTTTAAATAAGCTAAGCTATTCAATCTCTTAACACAGTTAATTTAGAAAAGAGTCGGGTTGTTTATCCAATGATGATTTTTAATACAAATGTTTTTAATTTTAGAATAAAGCGTGTTTCTAATTTATTGCCTTGGACATTGTCGCTACTTTTAAGCTTGCCGATTTTTACTCTGTCTGTTTTTACTATACCGGTTTTTGCTGGCGAGAAAATTAATCAATCATTATCTACAGACAACACATTAAAAATAAAGATTTGCAACGATCGAGGATCAATTAAAGTACATACATGGGACAAACTTGAAGTTTTAGTTAAAGGTGAAATTGATGATTTGGCTGATAATTTTATATTTGATAAAAAGGGTGACTTAATTCTTCTAGAAGTTGAATTAACCGCTAAACATGCTCATGGAAAGAATAACGGTAAAGGTTCAAAATTAGAGATTTGGCTCCCTCAGAATCTTGATTTGCAATTTAATGGTATCGCCACTGATTTGAGTATTACTGGGTTGGATGGAGACGTTGATATTACTTCTGTTAGCGGCGCGGTTAATGCGAGCTCGATTAGCGGAGAGCTACGTGTCAAAAATATAAGTGGTAAAACGGTATTAAATGATATTTCTGGAAAAATAGACATATCGCTCGTTAGTGGAAACTTGGCTGCCAATGTGATGTCTGGCGATATTAAAGTAAAGGCCATTTCAAGCGATATCTCGGTTGTAACTAATCAAATTGAGAATGTTAATTTATTTAGTATTTCTGGGATTACAAAATTGTCTGGCAAACTTGACGATGATGGGAAGATCAACCTTGAAAATATTTCTGGCGAAAGTTTTTTTTATTTTGCTGATTCAATAGACGCAGAGATATCGATAGAAACGGGACCTGATGGTGAAATTGTTAATCGAATTAAACCTTTTGAAAGAAAAGAATCGCACTTAAATTCGCAACAACAGTATTTTGTAGAAGGTGCGGGTAATGCCAGAATTACGATGAATACTGTCAGTGGAAAAGTGGGGCTGAAAGACATTGAAGAGATGAATAGGCGTAAAAAAAGATAAAGAGCCTTTAATCCTAGATTAATTTAAAGTAATCCAAACCTTTATTCGTTTCAACACGTCTAATAGAACAGCGTATAGATTTAGCCAATGGCCGAAGATTAATTATAATCGTTTTAGTTATTTAAAGTAGGGTAGAGCATGACAAGTATTTGGGAGGATGTAAAAGGGCGCAGGATTTTTCGCGCAGCCACTTTATATGCCGCTATTGCCTGGGGTATTATTCAAATAGCCGATATTTTATTACCCGTTCTTCAATACCCCGATTGGTTAATGTCCTCAATGGTTGTTATTGCTTTTACTGGTTTTCCTATAGCATTGATTTTTGGTTGGCTTATTGATATTAAAAATGATCGACGAATAGCCTCTCCAATAAATGGAGAAGGACATATTAATCGTAGCTTTAAAACGCGAGCGATCGAGTTTTTAATTATTATTGTTTTTGCTGGAATTGCGGGTATTCTTTTTTACAATAGCCAAATTAAAAAGGTAGAGGCTACTGATTTTGGATTAACCAGTGTTAAAAACCTAACAGAAAATATTAATAATCAAAAAACTATTGCCGTCTTACCATTTACAAGTTTTAGCGATTCCAAATCAGATGAATATTTTGCGGATGGTCTCTCAGAAGAGTTACTTAATGTCCTAGCAAAAAATAAGCTTCTGCGAGTTGTTGCACGCACTTCCTCTTTTCAATATAAAAATAAAAATCTCAATATTAAAACCATCGCAAAAGAATTAGGTGTTCAATATATCTTAGAAGGTAGTGTTCGCCGATCAGGTGATAAAATCAGAGTAACAGCGCAGTTAATCAAAGCGGATGAAGATGTTCACATATTTTCGTCAACTTGGGATAAAGATATTAGTAATATTTTCAAAGTTCAGGATGWAATCGCTTTGTCTGTTTTAGAAACTTTGGAAATAAAATTGCTTGGCAAAGAGTCAAATAGTGAAAGCATTGGTACTAAGAGCATTGCCGCCTTTGCAGAATACTCTAAAGGTGTGGCAGCGGTAAGAAATCGAAGCAAAGAAGATTTTAAAAATGCTAAGAATTATTTTAATAGTGCTATTAATATCGACCCTAAATATGCTGAAGCCTTTGCGATGTTGGCGGAAACTTATTTATTAGAAGCTAGTTATAATTTTTCGGAGCCTGCTGATGCACATGTGGTTGCCAATAATTATATCGAAAAAGCACTTAGTTTAAACAGTGAGTTAGCGATAGCACACTCAGTTAAAGGTCTATTTCATTGGCAAAGAGCTGATGGAAGTAAAAATGAAGAAGCGGAACTACAAAATGCTAAACGACACTTAAATATGGCTATTCAGCTGAATCCGTCTGATGCGGAAGCTTATATGTGGTATGGATCGATTTTACTCAAAGCAGGAGAGTATTCCGATGGTATGAAGTTAAGAAAAAAAGCCTATGAAATTGATCCCCAAGCGGCAGTGGTAGGGTTTAATCGAGCGGATGACTTAATAAGGCAAGGCGATTATAAAAATGCAATGATTGTTTTTAATAATATTGTTCGCAATAATCCTAACTATGAAAATGCTTATGCAATTGCTGGTGAAATTAGTTTAGTTACTGGGGATTTAGAGCAAGCTTATTATCATTTTAAAAGGGCAAAGGATTTAGGTGGCGATGAGAAGATGTGGCGATTAAAATCCAACCAGATTTATATGCCAATTGGGGAGTTTGAAAAAGCGCAAGACAACTTAGATTTTTTAATGAACAATAAATCAAAGCATATTCAATCCAAAATGATAGAAAATTATTTACAACCTGAATTGTGGCTCGCTTCAGGTCAAATTGATGAAATTAGAAAATGGATTGCCACTTTTGATAAAGAAACTAATCAATGGCATGAACGTCTTTGGAGAGGTTATTTTGCATTGGATGCCGGAAAGTGGAGCGAAGCCATAGAGGAATTCGAATTCGTAAAGAGAATAGTGGATAAAAACACTAGTCCGTTAGACGATAATATCTTGATCCGTACCAATTTACTCTTATCCAAAGCCTGGAAAGCGCAAGGGGATAGTATCAAGTCAGAAAATTATGTGAATATGGCTAGCTCAAAAATAGACTATTTGATAAGAGAGCAGAAATTTAACCCGATTAAGTTTCGCTATCATCAAGCCGCAATTGCGAATCTTTCTGGAAATCAGCTTGAATCATTAAATTTACTGAAGCAAGCTATTCAAGAAGGTTTTGTCGAAATTTGGAATCTGAAAATGGATCCTCTTTTTGATAATTTGCGGAGTGATCCAATTTATGTTGATCTTATTGCTCAATTAGAAGTTAAATTAGATGAATTTAGAAAAGCGATCAAGCGCTTTGATAAAGAAGAGTTTGCATCTCTGTAAGTAAATCTAGCTTAGGCTTATTTATAAAAAAACCGATTTGAAAATCGGTTTTCAGTTTCTAATTCAAGTATTGAAATATGACTAAAAATTCAAACTAATTAAAATGCTGGTTTCTCTGGCGCATCTTCATAGCGTTTGACACTATCCAATATTTCTTTTTTTGCGGCTGCCGCATCTTGCCAACCGTCAATTCTCACCCATTTTCCGGGTTCAAGATCTTTATAATGCTCAAAAAAGTGTTGGATTTGGTTGAGAAGCAGTTCAGGTAAATCAGTCGTTTCCCTTATTCCTTGGTAAGTTGGAGATTGTCTTTTTAATGGAACGGCTAATATTTTTGCATCGACGCCTGATTCATCAGTCATCATTAAAACGCCAACGGGACGACAAGTAATCACCGAACCAGCTAACAACGGAAATGGGGTTGGAACTAATACGTCAACTGGATCGCCATCTTCTGAAAGAGTATGAGGTACATAACCATAATTACTGGGGTAGTGCATACAGGTAGACATAAAACGGTCAACAAATAATGCGCCGGTTTCCTTATCGACTTCATATTTTACCGGATCAGCATGTGCTGGAATTTCAATGATGACGTTGATTTCTTCAGGTAGATCCTTACCTGCTGGTACAATATTGAGGCTCATATTTTATTTTCATATTAGTTGGGTTGGCTTTTGGTCGCGTATTATAGCCATAGTGCAGTGCAAAATAAACTCTTCACTCAAAATAAATAAAGGCTTTATAAAACAATGAGATAAAATAACTCCGATCTGTTGATTGTTCTAATTGATGATTATTGTTATACAAGGGGGTCACATTTAAGATAAGTAGCATTCTAGTTAGAAGCTACACGCTGAATTTACTAATAATTAAAACTCAAATAGCGAGGGAAGTATGATTGATCTTGTACAAATACCACCAATTCTAGGTGTCATTGGGCTTGTAGTGGCCTTTATTATTTACCTTTTAATACTAAAATATCCCGGTGGTGAAGGAAAGACCGCAAAAATTGCCAAAGATATTCACGATGGCTCAATGGTTTTTATGCGCCGTGAATATTCTGTTTTATCAATATTTTTAGTTATCATTACTATTTTACTCTATGTTGCTTTTGAGTCTTGGTATACCGCTGGAGCGTTTGTCGTTGGTGCTTTTAGCTCTGCGATAGCGGGCTATATTGGYATGTTAACCGCAACAAAAGCGAATGTMAGAACCACKGTTGCKGCTGCAGAACAAGGTGAAGCKGCTGCTTTRACGGTTGCYTTTTATGGTGGTTCGGTRATGGGRTTRTTGGTCGCATCGATGGGTCTGTTAGGGCTTGGTGGGCTTTATTATTTCTTRGGCGCGGAACAYTCTGAAGCGATYCATGGATTTGGAATGGGCGGATCAATTGTTGCTCTTTTCGCTMGAGTTGGCGGTGGTATATTTACTAAAAGTGCTGATGTYGGWGCTGATYTSGTWGGTAARATTGAAGCMGGYATTCCWGAAGATGAYCCAAGAAATCCAGGKGTTATTGCTGATAATGTTGGWGATAACGTWGGYGAYGTTGCAGGRATGGGATCGGATATTTTTGARTCYTAYTGTGGMGCAATGATAGCRACTATYGCKATTGCTTCAACMATGAGTYTAGCCTCGCTTGAGTTTTTATCGSCTAMNNNAGGTAAAGAAGCTTTGATGACTCTTCCTCTTATGTTGGCATCRGTKGGTTTGATTTGTTCTATTGCTGGCATAGTSGYTGTTAAAATGGCTGCTAGCATGGCACCCGCAAAAGCCTTASGAACAGGTACTTTAGGGGCCACTATTTTGTTAGTGGTTGCTGCTTATTTCGTGGTAATCAATATGGGTCTGCATATCAATATTTGGTATTGCGTCATAGTTGGTGCGGTAGGCGGAAGTATCATTGGTTTAGTGACAGAATATTATACGGGTGGTAAACCTGTCAGAGATCTCGCAAAAGAAGGCGAAACTGGGCCTGCAACCGTTATGATTAACGGTTTGGCGCTTGGTATGGAGTCCGTGGTAGTGCCTGTATTAACAATCGCGGCGATTATTTATGCCAGCGCACAATTACTCGGTGAAGCGGGTGTTTATGGTGTCGGTATTGCTGCGGTTGGAATGTTAGCAACGGTTGGTATCACTATGGCTATTGATGCTTATGGTCCGGTAGCCGATAATGCGGGCGGGATTGCAGAAATGGCGGGTCTTGGCGAAGAAGTCCGTAAGATTACCGATGGTTTAGATGAAGTGGGTAATACAACGGCTGCGATAGGTAAAGGCTTTGCAATTGGTGCWGCWGGATTAGCMGCGTTAGCMATTATYGCTGCATTTATCGAAATTGTATCGGCTAATAATCCTGATTTTTCTTTGGATATCAGTAACCCTTATGTACTGATGGGAATGTTTATTGGTGGTATTTTTCCATTCTTAGTTTCAGCGATTACTATGAGAGCGGTAGGAACGGCTGCATTTGATATGATTAAGGAAATCCGTCGTCAATTTAGAGAAATTCCAGGACTGATGGAAGGAACTGCTGAACCTGACAGTGCTAAATGTATTGATATTGCCACCCAAGCGGCATTAAGAAAGATGATTTTACCAGCCGTTTTAGCGATTGCAGCTCCTCCAGTGATTGGTTTTACGCTAGGTGCAGCTGCCTTAGGCGGTATGCTTACCGGTGCTTTGATTACCTGTGTATTGATGGCTCTTATGATGGCTAATGCAGGTGGCGCATGGGATAACGCCAAAAAGTATGTTGAAAAAGGCAATTTAGGTGGTAAAGGTTCTGATACTCATACCGCCGTTGTTGTTGGTGATACCGTTGGAGACCCTTTCAAGGATACATCCGGTCCGGCTATGAATATTCTAATTAATGTTATGGCGATTGTTAGTTTGGTAATCGCGCCTTTATTGAGTTAATTGTTATTATTCAAGGAGTTAACGTTTAAATAAACTTACGTTTAATTGGATGTAAACTATAAAAACCACTCTTTATTGAGTGGTTTTTTGTTTGTAGGGTTATTCTCGTAAGCCTGTGATTTAATCAGTAGCACTTATTTCACCAATTCCAGATGCAAATATTCGTATATTTGCCATACTAAAATTACTTGAATGCTATTTATGAAATAAAGGACGTTTCACGTGGCAGATATTACTTGTGATGCATTTTCAGAACTAGAGGATGAAGTGCAACAAGAATTCTATGAAGATGTAGTTTCAGCAATTGATGATATCAATCAATGCGTCAATCTACTTGAAGGCTCTGCCGATGATGGAATAGATGACGGTGTCATTGATCGTATGTTTCGCTCAATTCATACGGTTAAAGGCAACTGTAATATGGTGTTCCTAAAAGACTTTGTGGACGCCACGCATCGTCTCGAAGATCTATTTTCAGCGGTCAGAGCAAAAGATATTGATTATCATCCCGTTTACGGTCTTTTAGCGATAAAAATCGTCAACCTTGTGCAAATTGAACTAAAAAGCTTAATTGATCACAAATTCGCTAGCGGCGATATTTTAGAAAAAATTCAATCATTACTCAAACACTTAGAGAATGCGCCAAGCGGATCTAAAATTGAGATTGCTACAAAAGCGATCACGGCGATTGAAGATGGTCATTTTTCAATTACCTTAGTAGAAGGTGACAGTGCTCAGGGAAGTTCGTTTAGCTTTTTGGAGTCTACCGATTTTGAGTTTCTTGAATATTTATCGGGAAGAACTCAAAGTGTTTCGGAATATCACGCGGATTTTTATAAGGTTGCTAAAACGCTAGCGCTAAAATTAAACCAAATGTTAAGTAACAAGGCCGATGATCAACAACTAGAAGCTGCATTAATCGCTTTGCATTTAAGCCAACGGTTAGAACCATCAGGGCAATCAAAGGCTTTAACATTACAACAAGTGATTTTTGCCCATGGTTTGTTGTCTAGGATGTCTGGATGGTGTTCGGCGGCATCGCTTTGTTTACAAGCGTTAGAAAATCACGATGGTAGCGGCATGCCTTTGGCAATTTCGGGTAGTGATATTCACCCTGCGGCACAAGTTCTTGGTTTGTCCTGTGATTTTGCGTTTCAGGTTTTAAATGCAGAGAATAAGGAATATAAACAATCCTTATTTACTGCGGTAAAGGCGATTAATGCGGGAAAGAATACTCGTTTCAAAGACAGATTAGTAGAGCGTTTTACTAGCTTGATAAAGTCCGAATACCTCTCTTCAAAAATGTACTAAGTCAGAACTCCATATTAACTCTCTTAACGATTAACCCTTTTTTATCACTCTTACGTTTGTAATAGATGAGCTTCTTCTGTGAAAGCTTAGTTTATTATTGATTTACAAACTAGGAGACTTACTTATGCAAAACTTTATGCAAAGCGCTACGAAAAAATTCTATTTTTTATTAATCGGTGGCTTTTTTACTTTTGTGCTTTTTACTGGAATGACATTTCTAATTAAACCAGAATTACAAGAGCCAATTCCCACGACTATTGAAGTAACTTACGTACCATTTAAAATTGATGACAAGCCGCCAATAATAAATAAACGACCTTTACCTAAAAAGCCTGAAATATTGCAAGAGCCTAAAAAAGAAAGAAGTCAAATCCCACGAATTCAACCTAAAAACTTGGCTTCATTAACCGATTCAGGATTACACTTTTCTAATGTTGGGATCAAAGTGGCGATAAATCCTTCTATTGGTATCAATCCATGGGGAAATCACTCCGGCAGAGGAGATGAATTACGACCTAAAGTTAGAATTAGTCCTACTTATCCGATGAAAGCTGCTAGGGATAATATTGAAGGATTTGTCACGCTTAGCTTTGATATATCTGAAATTGGAAGACCAATCAATATAAAGATAATTGAAACTAAACCAAGAGGTTACTTTGAAAAATCAGCGATGAAAGCACTAAAAAAGTGGAAGTTTGATCCTGAAATGGCTAAGAATAGCGCTCGAAGTCAGCAGGTGACTTTAGCATTTCAACTTGAAAAGGAGGCTTAAATAAAATGGTTGATTGTAGAGAAGGTATTGCAATACCTTCTCTACAAAAAC